>NZ_BAAAEN010000018.1:0-130969 GCF_039523035.1 Pigmentiphaga daeguensis
GCCGGGCATGTGCCCGCCGCCAAGAACTAATCGAATGGCCCAGATTTACTTTGCGCGCCGACGCGCGAAGTGGCTCACATTTCAATTGCGTTTGACATGCCACAAATTCCAGCACCGTCTGCGTGTCGGCCTATCAGGTATGACCGTTGGCCTAGCACATCCCAATCTCACCTCGCTCTTGGCCTATCATCGTCAAGCATCGTCAACAATTGATTTGGTCGTCACTGAATGTGACTATGGCGCCATGTTACGCGAGGTACGCGATGGCCTATTGGATGTCGGCATCACGCTTGGCGGCGTGCATGCTGATGACTTGGTAGTGCATCGTCTATGGGATGATCCGATCTTGACTGTGGTAGCGGCCAATCATCAATTGGCCGATCGCAAGAGCGTGACACTCGCCGAAATGCTGGCGCACCCATTGGTAATCTGCCAACCTCAAAATGATGCGGCAGTTAGCGAACATCTGCGCGAATTGATCCATCAGAGCGATCCCCCACCAAGGATCGGCCATTATGCTTCGAGCATCACGGGTATGTTGACGCTTGTAGCTGCCGGGTTTGGGGTCAGTTTTATCTCGCGTGCGCACGCCAATATGCTGAAATGGGAAAATGTTCGTTTCATACCTCTGATAGACGCGGCTGCTGTGTTTTCAACATGTGCAATCTGCCGCCCCGGTGGGATGAGCACGCCCTTGCGAAATCTGCTTAATAGGGCTAAGACATGTGGCGATGCCACAATTACCAAAGCATAGATGATGCTTGAATTAAAGTTTGCTCGCATCGTCTCAAGTGTTGCAATTTCAGTCTTTGACTAGTTGTACTTTATTGACGATTATCAATCGCTGATCGTTTCCGCCCTCGCGCCTGACTACCCTCGCGGTCCATCTCGGAAACATTTCTCGGCCTGGAGGCTGCTTCCCGCCGACGCCCCGACAAGAAAGTTTGTCGCGCGCGAATTGCGTGCCGGACAAACATTACCGATTCGCTGCGCTGGACCACGCCCGAGCGGGTTTTGAATCCATCGGCAGGAGACGAGACTGGCGACGTGTTGATGCGGCACGTACGTGGGAGGTCGGAATGGCAGACAAGGTGTCGGCGGTATCGCTGCATACGGGTGTGCTCTTCGGGCAGATCGTGGTGGTCTGCGCGATTACGTTGGCGTGCCTCTGGTTTGCTACCCAATGGACCGCTGCGACGCTGGGCTACTCGCCGCGCCTGGGTGCGCCGTGGCTGATCTGGGGCGTAACGCCCATCTACCCGCCTTGGCAGCTCTTTCTCTGGTGGTACATCTATGAGGCGTATGCGCCGGATGTGTTCATGCACGGTGGTGCCATCGCAGCCACGGGTGGCATCTTGTCCGCAGGCGCGGCCATCGGCATGTCGGTCCATCGGGCGCGGCAAGCGCGGCATGTCACGACCTACGGTTCGGCGCGCTGGGCGACCTACGACGAGATCGTCAAGGCGGGATTGACGCGCCCGGCTGGCGTATTCCTCGGCCGATTCAACTACAAAGGCGTGCAACATTATTTGCGTCACGAAGGGCCGGAGCACGTCATGGCCTTTGCCCCGACTCGCTCCGGCAAAGGAGTCGGCCTGGTTGTCCCTAGCCTCTTGACCTGGCCTGGTTCAGTCGTGGTCCATGACATCAAGGGCGAGAACTGGACACTGACGGCGGGCTGGCGAGCGCGGTTCTCGCATTGCCTGCTGTTCAACCCGACTGACACTCGCTCAGCCGCAAACAATCCCTTGCTGGAAGTGCGGCGCGGCACACATGAAGTGCGCGACGTGCAGAATATCGCGGACATCCTGGTGGACCCGGAAGGCGCGCTGGAACGCAAGAACCATTGGGAGAAGACTAGCCACGCGCTGCTGGTTGGGGCGATCCTGCATGTGCTCTACGCCGGATCAGACAAGACGTTGCGAGGCGTCGCAGCGGTGCTGTCCGATCCGGCCCGGACTTTTGAAGCAACGCTGCGCGCCATGATGGTCACGCGCCATCTGGACGATGGACCGCATCCAGTGGTGGCCTCCGCGGCGCGCGAGGTGTTGAATAAATCGGACAACGAGCGCTCCGGCGTGTTGTCCACCGCCATGTCATTCCTGGGACTGTACCGCGATCCAACCGTCGCGGCCGTCACGTCACGCTGCGACTGGCGTATCGCGGATCTGCTCGATGCGCGGCATCCCGTCTCGCTGTACCTGGTGGTGCCGCCATCGGATATCAGCCGCACCAAACCGCTGGTGCGCCTGCTCTTGAATCAGATTGGCCGGCGCTTGACCGAATCGCTCGACGGCTCCGACGGAATCGCGCGGCGTCACAAGCTTTTGCTGATGCTCGACGAGTTCCCAGCGCTGGGACGCCTGGACTTTTTCGAGTCCACGCTGGCGTTCATGGCGGGTTATGGCTTGCGCGCCTTCCTGATCGCGCAATCCCTGAATCAGATCGAGAAGGCGTACGGCCCGAACAACTCGATTTTGGATAACTGCCATGTGCGTGTCGCCTTCGCCTCGAACGACGAGCGCACGGCCAAACGGATCTCCGATGCGCTGGGCACGGCCACCGAACTGCGAGCCCAGCGCAACTACGCCGGGCATCGGCTCTCGCCCTGGCTGGGCCACCTGATGGTGTCCCGGCAGGAGACGGCACGGGCGCTACGTACCCCTGGCGAGATCATGCAACTGCCGTCGGATGAGGAAATCGTGATGGTGTCGGGCCAAGCGCCGATCCACGCCGCCAAGCTGCGCTACTACGAGGACGTGAATTTCACGAAACGGGTCATGGCCCCGCCGGTCCTGTCCAGCACGAAGTATCGGGACCGACCGGCTGCTCGCACAGATGACTGGACGGGGCTGGTGTTGCCTCAGCCGGTCGATGGCGTGGATGACGCCACGGTTGACTATGCCGAGGACGAAGGCGGGTTGCGGCGTGAGCCTGAGTTGGATGTCGAGGTTGACACGCCAGTACCGGATACCGGTACGGACCTGGACTTCCTGGACGACGACGATACGCCCGTCCTGCCTATCCGGCCGGACCGCCGCCTGCAGCGTGCCGCCCGGCTGGCCGCGCTCGATCCCGACGACGGGATACCGCTATGAGCCGCGCGCGCCTGAACCTGTTCATTCAGCCCGAACACGCCCGCCGCCTGGACGAGTTGGCGGTGCATCGAGGCGTATCCAAATCCTCCATCGTGGCGGCCGCCCTGGCGTCCTTCCTGTCGCCTGACGCGGAAGACCAGCGCGAGGCGGCCATGGCGCGTCGACTGGACCGGCTGTCGCGGCAATTCGACAAGCTTGACCGCGACCAGAACATCCTGATCGAAACGATGTCGCTCTACGTCCGGTATTTTCTGACGGTCTATCCTGCCGTGCCCGAGGCGCAGCAGGATGCGGCACGGGCGCAGGGCAAGCAGCGTTTCACGCAGTTCGTTGATCAATTGGCGCGCCACTTGCAGCGCGGCCATAGCCTCGTGCGCGAAGTGCATGAAGAATGGTTTCCGGCGCCACAGGACGGCACGGGTATGCAGGATGCCGAGGACGGAGGCCGCCATGCCTCATGACGCCGACGGCCTGGCCCGCCAGCGCAGTCTGGACATGCTGCGCACGGCCATGGGACCGGAAATCGCCGCCGCGCTCAGCGACCCGGATGTCGTGGAGATCATGCTGAACCCGGATGGGCGGCTGTGGCTGGATCGACACAGCCAGGGCCGCGCGCCGGTGGGCGTCACATTGTCTGCGGCGGACGCCGAGCGGATCATCCGGCTGGCCGCCGCCTCGGTGCGGCTCGAAGTCCATAGGGACCGGCCGCTGCTGTCGGCCAAGCTGCCCCTCAATGGCGAGCGCTTCGAGGGCGTGTTGCCGCCGCTGGTCTATGCGCCCACGTTCTGCATACGTAAGCAGGCCGTCAGCATCTACCGATTGGATGACTACGTGGCAAGCGGGATTCTCGATGTCAGGCACGCCGATTACCTGCGCACCGCGGTACGTGATCGCTTAAACATCGTGATCGCGGGTGGCACGGGCTCAGGCAAGACGACGTTTGCGAACGCGCTGCTCGATGAAATCGCCGACGACGGCGACCGGATCGTGATTCTGGAAGATACGGGCGAACTGCAATGCCGCAATGAAGATCGCGTGCAGCTTTGCACCTTGCCCGGCATTGCGAGCATGGCCGACCTGGTGCGCTCCACGCTGCGCCAGCGGCCCGACCGGATCATCGTCGGAGAAGTCCGCGGCGCCGAAGCGCTGGATCTGTTGAAAGCGTGGGGAACCGGTCATCCAGGCGGCGTTACCACGTTGCACGCCAATTCCGCCTATGGCGCCCTGGTACGCCTGGAACAACTCACACAGGAGGCGGTGAGCGTGCCGCCGCACGCCCTGATCGCCAGCACCGTCAACGTCATCGTTTTTCTCTCTGGCCGCGGGCAAGCCCGCCAGGTCAAGGAGATCGCGCGCGTGGTCGGGATTGATGGCGACCGATACCACCTTGAACCGATAGCCCTCACCGCAGGAGAAACCGCATGACTACCGCCAAGCTCGCCCTGTCGTCGTTGCCCTCGTCGCTGGACCAGGCCCGAACGTTCATCCGCCGTCATGGCTGGCTGTTGTTGCTCGCCGCCGTCTTGACCATGCAGGTTCATGCCGCCGGTTCCAGCATGCCGTGGGAGGCCCCGCTGGAATCCATCCTGGACTCGGTACAAGGGCCGGTCGCGCGCATCGTGGCTGTCATCATCATTGTCGTCACGGGGTTGACGCTCGCCTTTGGCGATACCAACTGGGGGTTTCGTCGGCTGATTCAGATCGTGTTCGGTCTGTCCATTGCGTTTGCCGCCTCGTCGTTCTTCCTGACGTTCTTCGAGTTCTCCGGCGGGGCGCTGGTATGAACGAGCGCGCCGGGCTTCCCGAGGGCTTCGAGGCGCCGCTGCATCGCGCCTTGACCGAACCGATCCTGCTGGGCGGCGCGCCGCGCACCGTGGCGATCGCCAACGGCACGCTGGCCGCCGCCATCGGCCTGGGGCTGCAACTTTGGCTGCCCGGTTTTGCCTGCTGGTTCGTGGGTCACATGCTCGCTGTCTGGGGCGCACGCCTGGATGTGCAGTTCATGCTGGTATTCCTGCGCCATGTAAAGCATCCCTCGGTACTGGACGTATAAGGCTGCCATGCTAAATCTCATCGAATATCGCAAACGTCCGGCACTGCTCGCCGATTGGCTGCCCTGGGCGGGCCTGGTGGCCGACGGGGTGGTGCTGAACAAGGATGGTGGCTTTCAGCGCACGATGAAATTTCGCGGGCCGGATCTGGATAGCGCAACCAGCACCGAGCTGGTGGCAGTCACGGCGCGGCTGAACAATGCGCTCAAGCGCTTCGGATCGGGCTGGGCGCTGTTCGTGGAGGCCGACCGGCGCGAGGCGGCGAACTATCCCAGCTCGTCTTTTCCGGAAGGCTTGTCGTGGCTGATCGACGAGGAACGGCGTGCTGCGTTCGAGGAATCCGGCTCGCATTTCGAGAGTGCCTATTACCTGACCATCGTATGGCTGCCGCCCGAGGAAACTCGGGCGCGTGCAGCCAAGCTGCTGTACGAGAACCAGCCCCGGCGCGGCGTGGATTGGAAGGAGCGCCTGGACAGCTTTCTGGCCGAGACGCAGCGCTTCTTCGGCTTGCTCGATGGCGTCATGCCCGAGATTACCTGGCTCGATAGCAGCGAGACCTTGACGTACTTGCACGGCGCGATTTCGACGCGCCGGCATCCGGTCGCGCTACCCGAGGTGCCGTTTCATATCGACAGTCTGTTGGCTGATGCGCCGCTAGTCGGTGGTCTCGCGCCCATGCTGGGCAATCAGCACCTGCGGGTGCTGTCAGTGCGGGGATTTCCGACCTCGACCTGGCCGGGCTTGTTGGATGAGCTGAACCGGCTTGGCTTCGCGTATCGCTGGACGACCCGCTATCTCTTTCTCGACAAGAGCGAAGCCGAGTCGGAACTGACGCGGCTGCGCCGGCAATGGTTCGCCAAAAGAAAAAGCATCGTGGCGATGCTACGCGAAACGCTTTCCCAGCAGGAAAGCCCACTGGTCGACACCGATGCGGACAACAAGGCGGCGGATGCCGATGCCGCCTTGCAGGAGCTGGGGGCCGACGATGTGGCGTATGGCTATCTGACCTCCACCGTCGTCGTGATGGATCTCGACCCGACGGTGGCCGATGACAAGCTGCGTTTGGTCGAACGCGCGATTCAAGGCAGGGGCTTCGTGACCTGATGGAAACACTCAACGCCGTCGAAGCCTGGTTGTCGTCGCTGCCGGGCCACGCTTACGCCAACGTGCGTCAGCATCTGGTGTCCACCGTGAATCTGGCGCACATGATGCCGGTATCGGCCGTCTGGGCCGGCCAGGAGCGCAACGTGCACCTGGATGGACCGCCGCTGATCGTTACGCGCACCGACGGTGCCACACCATTCCGGCTCGTACCGCACATCGGCGATGTGGGCCACACGCTGATCGTCGGTCCGACCGGCGCCGGCAAGTCGGTGCTGTTGGCGATGCTCGCCTTGCAGTTCCGCCGCTATGCCGGTTCGCGCGTCTTTGTGTTCGAGATGGGCCGCTCACTGCGTGCCTCGCTACTTGGGTTGGGCGGCGAGTATTACGACCTGGGCATGGATGCCGACATGGCGTTTCAGCCACTGGCCAACATCGATCAGTACGGCTACCGGAGCTGGGCGGCAGAGTGGGTCGAAGGCCGGATCATCCAGGAAGGCATCACGGTGGGTCCGGACGAAAAGGCCGCCATCTGGTCGGCGCTGGGCAGCCTTGCCAGCGCGCCAGTGGCACAGCGCACCTTGACGGGCCTGTCGGCGTTGCTGCAATCGAACCGGTTGCGCCAAGCCTTGGCCCCTTACGTGCTGGGTGGCGCGCATGGGCGGCTGCTCGACGCCGACCACGACCGGCTGGGCAGCGCGGACGTGCAAGGCTTCGAGATGGAAGAGCTGATGCACAGCAAGGCCGCCGCCCTCGCTGTCCTGCAATATCTCTTCGCCCGGCTCGAAGCGCGGTTCGACGGCACCCCGACCCTCTTGATTCTGGACGAGGCCTGGCTCTTTCTCGACGATCCGGTATTCGCCGCGCGCTTGCGCGAATGGCTCAAGACGCTGCGCAAGAAGAACGTCAGCGTCGTATTCGCCACGCAATCGCTGGCCGACATCCGGGACTCCAGCATCGCGCCGGCCATCATCGAAAGCTGCGCGAGCCGGATCTTCCTTGCCAACGCCCAAGCCATGGAGCCGCAAATCCGCTCGATCTACGAGGGTTTCGGGCTGAACGCCCGGCAGATCGAGATCGTCGCGCACGCCGTGCCAAAACGCGACTACTACTACCAATCCCGGCTGGGAAACCGTGTCTTCGACTTGGGTCTGGGCGAGGTGGCCCTGGCCTTTGCCGGGGCATCCACGCCGGCTGACCAGCGCGCGATCGATGCCATCACCGCGCAGGACGGGCATGAACATTTCGCGGCCGCGTGGCTGCGCCATCGTGGCCTCGATTGGGCCGCTGAATTGGCCGATGGGTTTGTCCCGCAGGCAGCGCCTGCACCGTTGTTCCATCCTGAGGAGATCTTGCCATGAAACGCCTGCTTGTCCCCGCGGTGCTATGTGCCGCTCTGGCCGCGCATCCCGCGCACGCCCTGACCGTGTTCGATCCGACGAATTTCTCCCAAAACATTCTGACGGCTGCGCGCACTTTGGAGATGATCAACAACCAGATCCGCCAGCTCCAGAACGAAGCGCAGATGCTCACGCACGACGCGATGAACCTGACGGGCCTGGATTTCAACGCGATCAGCCGGTTGCGTACGTCGCTGTCGTCGACCACCTCCCTGATGAACCAGGCGCGCGGTCTGACCTTCGACGTGTCACGGGCCGAGGCGGAGTTCGCCCGACTCTATCCCGCGCAGTACGACGCGACGATCAGTAATGATGCGATGGCGCAGGATGCCCGCGAGCGATGGAGCCAGTCGCTCGACGCCTTGCGCACCACCGCCAATGTCCAGTCCCAGGCTGTGCAGAACCTGGGTGACGACGAAGGCGTGTTGTCCGATCTGGTGCAGCAGAGCCAGTCGGCCGTTGGAGCCTTGCAGGCCACCCAAGCGACGAATCAACTCCTGGCCTTGCAAGCCAAGCAATCGATCCAGCACCAGCAATTGCAGATCGCGCAGGACCGCGCGATGGCGCTGGATCGCGCTCAAGAGGCGGCCGAGGACGCTCGCGCACAGGAAGTGCGCCGGCGGTTTTCCCGCGACCGTGCCAACTACACCCCGCAACCCGTGCAGTTCTATCAATGAGGAGGTCCCTATGATCTATCGCTGGATGATTGCAGCTTTATGTGGCGTGATGCTTGCCGGCTGCGGCAAGGAAGAGCCGCAGCCGCCAGCCGCCGCACCCGCCGCCGGCGATGCGGCCGTCACACAAGACGCTCAGAAGCGGCGAGAGCGCTTCCAAGGCGACGGCAAGGCGCAGTACACGCCCCGCGAGGCCCCGGACTCCCAACCATGAACGACCTGGCCGTCATCGACCACTTTACGGATGTCTATTCCCGCTACATCGATAGTGGGTTCGGACTCCTGGGCGGCGAAGTCGGCTTTCTCACGGCCACGCTGGTCGTCATTGACATGACGGTGGCCGGCCTGTTCTGGGCAATGGGCGGCGGCCACGATGACGTTCTCGGCAAGCTCATCAAGAAGACGCTGTACGTTGGCGCCTTCGCCTACATCATCGGCAATTTCAATGCGTTGGCCGGCATCATCTTCCGCTCGTTCGCGGGATTGGGCCTGGTGGCCTCCGGCTCGACCATTACGGTGGCGCAATTGCTACAGCCCGGCCGGCTGGCGCAGGTCGGCGTCGACACCGCAGCGCCACTGTTGGCGGAGGTCGGCAGGTTGTCTGGTTTTACGTCGATCTTTGCGAATTTCGAGATCGTCGTCGTGTTGCTGCTGGCCTGGGTGATCGTCGTCTTGAGCTTTTTCGTCGTGGCAATTCAGCTTTTCATCACGCTGATCGAATTCAAGCTGACCACGCTCGCAGGCTTCGTGCTGGTGCCGTTCTCCCTGTGGAACAAGACATCGTTTCTTGCCGAAAAGGTGCTGGGTAATGTCATTGCCGCCGGCATCAAGGTCTTGGTACTGGCCGTCATCGTCGGCATCAGCACGCTGGTTTTCAACGACTTCAGGACTGGCATCAGCCCGGAGCCGACGCTCGATGAAGCGGCGGCTGTCATCCTGGCCTCGCTTGCGATGCTGGGGCTGGCGATTTTTGGGCCAGGCATTGCGACTGGGCTGGTATCCGGCGCGCCGCAGCTTGGCGCGGGCGCCGCGGCTGGCACGGCCATGGGCGCGGCCGGTGTCGCCGCAGCGGGCGCAGCGCTGGCAGGTGCCGGGCTGCGTGGCGGCATGGGTGGTGCCCGCGCTGCTGCTTCGATGGCGAGCGGCGCCCGGCAGGCGTATGCCGCCGGCGCAGCAGGCAAGTCTGGTTTGGGCGCGGCGGCGGCGGGCTTGGGTGCCGTTGCCCGCGCTGGCGCTTCGGCTGCCCAGGAGCGGATGACCCCAGGTGGCAAAGCCTCGGGAGGTGGCAATGCTGCACCTCCTTCCCACCACAGCGATTCCGCGCGAGGCGCGGGTGAACCAGGCGGGCCGCCCGCCTGGGCCAAACGGGCACAAAGTCGGCAGCAGG
Organism: Pigmentiphaga daeguensis; assembly: GCF_039523035.1. Taxonomy (NCBI): domain Bacteria; kingdom Pseudomonadati; phylum Pseudomonadota; class Betaproteobacteria; order Burkholderiales; family Alcaligenaceae; genus Pigmentiphaga; species Pigmentiphaga daeguensis. Next base: position 9,712 of record NZ_BAAAEN010000018.1, read on the forward strand.
CCACGCATGGCGTAACGCTGGCCGCCCACACGCTGCGCGCGGGCGATGGCGGCGGGGGCAGCAGCCCCAGCCCGCGGTTGCATGATGATTCGAACTAGGAGAGCGCGATGCGATTTCGGCGACCATCGGTGAAGTACTCCGCCACACCCGAACCCGTGACCCCGTACCAGAAAGCGGCACAGGTTTGGGATGATCGGCTGGGCAGCGCGCGTGTTCAGGCCAAGAACTGGCGGCTGATGGCTTTCGGGTGCTTGCTATTGGCGATGGGGTCGATGAGCGCCTATGTATGGCGCTCCACCCAATCCCTGGTGACGCCCTATGTCGTCGAGGTCGAGACATCCGGCCATGTCCGCGCCGTTGGCAAAGCTACCACGCCCTACACGCCCACCGATGCGCAGATCGCCTATGACCTGGCGCGGTTCGTCGGCAATGTTCGTTCGATTTCGCTTGATCCCATCATCGTCCGGCAGAACTGGCTGCAGGCCTACGCCTACACGACCACACGGGGTGCTGCGTTCCTCAACGAATACGCGCGGGCAAATGATCCTTTCACCAAGATCGGCAAGCAGACCGTGACCGTGGAAGTGGCGAGCGTCGTTCGGGCCAGCGATCGGTCGTTCCAGGTGCAGTGGAGCGAGCGCGCTTACGTCAACGGCTCGCTCGCCACGACCGAGCAATGGACGGCGATTCTCACCATCGTGCTACAGCCACCCAATACCGAAGAGAAGCTGAAAAAGAACCCACCCGGTATCTATGTCGATGGCATCAGTTGGAGCCGGCAACTTGGAGGCAATACACCATGAAAGCCTTTTCCCCTTGGTTGATTCTCGCGGCGTCGGCGGCGCTCGCCGGCTGCGCCGCGCGGGGCACGCCACCGCCCACGATTTCGCTGGACGAACCCGTGGCCGTATCCGCACCCGTGGCAATTCCCGAGCCGGCCAAGCCGGTCGAGATCGTGCCGGTGCCAACGCCTTTGCCTTTGCCGGGGCAGCTCAAGCCGATAGAAGAGCCGTCTTCCAAGCCGCAGCCGGTCAATCCGGCCTCGTCGATCGCGCAAGCCAACCAAGAAGCACGGATGGCGCCGACTCGCGGCGGCTTCATCAACGCCATTCAAGTGTGGCCATATTCAGATGGCGCGCTCTATCAGGTCTATGCCAGTCCGGGCCGCGTGACGCTGATCTTGCTGCAACCAGGTGAAAAGTTGATCGATATTTCGGCGGGCGACACGGTGCGCTGGATCGTGGGCGACTCAACCAGCGGAAGCGACGCCAAGTTGCGCGCCAACCTGCAGGTCAAACCCATTCGCCCGGGCCTGAAAACCAACCTGGTCGTGACGACCGATCGACGTATCTACCTGCTGGAGTTGACGTCCACCGAATCGGCCTGGATGGCTTCCGTGTCTTGGGACTACCCGCAGGATCGCATGGAGGAATTGAAGAAGCAGGCCGAGCAGGCGCGAGCGACAACGCCTTTGGCCGCTGGGCTGTCGCTTGATCAACTACGGTTCCGATATAACATCACGGGCGATTCGCCCCCGTGGCGGCCGCTGCGAGCTTTTGATGACGGGCAGAAGGTGTATATCCAGTTTCCAGCCGCCATCGCCCAGGGCGAATTGCCGCCCTTGTTCCTGATTGGGCCGGACGGCGGACTGCAACTGGTCAACCCCAGATATGCGGAGCCGTACTACATCGTCGATCGATTGTTTGGAGCGGTCGAACTGCGCCTGGGCGGTGACGATGCCAAGATCGTGCGTATCGAGCGCAACGACGTACAAGCAAAGCGGAGCGGGTCATGACGACCGACCACTCCGATGACGCCGAAGAGTCGCCGCCCAAGGTCGCGCCGGAATCGGTTGCGTTGCGCGCGACACCTCAACCAGTGACGAGGCTGAATCGCCGCACGCTGACCATTGTCGTGGGCGGGGTATCAGCCATGGTGTTGGGCGCGACCATGTGGTCGCTACAACCGCAGAAGCGTCGCGCCGGCGCCTCCGAAGAACTTTACAACGTGGACAAAATTTCTCCGGCAGAGGGCCTGAACGCCTTGCCGCGCGATTACAGCCAGGTGCCGTCACCCGCACCGACGCCGGCGCCGCCCCTGGGGCCGCCGCTGCCGGGCGACCTGGGCCGGCCCATGCTGCGCGCCCAACAGGAAGCGGATCTGCACCCGCATAGTGGACCAGACCCCGCCGAGGCCGAGCGGCTGGCGCGGTTGAAAGAGGCTCAGGACGCGGCCCGCGCGCCGATTTTCTACAAGGGTAGTAACCGCGGTAGCGCACCGGCGGGCGCACCGCCATCGATGGCTACGCCTGGTGCGGCGGCACTGGCTGGTCTTGGCGGCGATGCCGCTCCGGTTGATCCCATGCAGACCCAGAACATGCAGGACACTAAAACCGCCTTCGCAGGACAGGGGACGCGAGCTACGCAGAGCACGCACCGCCTGGAAGCACCGCGCGCGCCCGACACCTTAATGGCGGGCACAGTCATCGCAGCCGCTCTGGTCACTGGTATCAAATCGGATTTGCCAGGCGACATCATTGCCAACGTGACCGAGCCGGTCTACGACAGCGCGACGCATCAGCATATCCTGATCCCGCAAGGCTCGCAGCTCATTGGCCGCTACAACAGCCAGGTTGCCTACGGGCAAAGTCGAGCGCAGGCGGTATGGGAGCGGATTATCCTGCCGGATACATCATCAGTGACGCTCGACAACCTGGCCGCGATCGATCCGCCGGGTTATGCCGGCTTGGAAGATGACGTGGACTGGCATTGGGATCGAGTGCTGGCCGGCGCAGCGCTGACCACACTGTTGGGCGTAGGGGCCGAGCTGGCCGCGCCCGAAAATCGCGTCGATGGCGATCGCGTCATCATCGCGGGCCGCGGCAGCGCCCAGGACAGCGTGAACCAGGTGGGACAGGAGATGACCCGCCGGAACATGAATATTCAGCCGACTCTCACGATACGTCCCGGTATGCCGGTGCGGGTGATCGTGAATCGGGACATTACGCTGCGGCCGTATCGGCCGCTTTTCCTCAATAGGTGACGCGATGGCGAACAAATTACGATTAGGGCCAGTGCCCAAGCAGCAGGTGGTCAAGCTCACGATTAGCTTGCCAGTGACATTGAAAAATGAACTCGAACGCTATGCCTTGCTCCACGAACAAGCCTATGGAGAGCATGTAGATGCGGTCATATTGGTCCCGCATATGCTGGAGGCGTTTATGGCACGGGATCGAGGCTTTAGGAAGGGGGCCGCGCCTCAGCGTCCGCCGAACGAGAAAACGACTTGAGGCCGTAATCCGGCTGCATCTCGCCTCGCCGGGGGCAATATTAAGCTGGCTAGCTGAACGACCTTTGCATTTCGTGTCATGGAATGGTGCTGTGTGCGCCTAATCAGCGACAATGACGTTGCACATTTGAGGCGGTTCAAGACGCAAGAGTCTGCTAAGACTCAGATCTGATTGAATAATTTCGATGATGCTTGCCATTTAAGCAGGTGGCGGCGCTACAATACTGTATATAAATACAGTAACACTACTTGGATCTGCCGCGAAGGCACGCATGGGTAAAGACACAACGATCGAATGGACGCACCATACTTTCAACCCTTGGTGGGGTTGTGTAAGGGTGTCGGACGCATGCGACCATTGTTATGCCGAAACCTGGGCTAAACGTCTTGGTGAAAACGTATGGGGACCGAAAACGGAGCGCCGTTTTTTTGGCGATTCTCATTGGAAAGAGCCGCTGAAATGGGACCGCGAAGCAGCAGCTCAGGGCGTTCGCCGTCGCGTGTTTTGTGCCTCGATGGCTGATGTATTTGAGAACCGAAAGGATTTGATACCTCATCGAGCACGCTTGTTGGAGCTTATTAAAAACACCCCTCATCTGGACTGGCTGCTGCTAACGAAGAGAATCCACTTGGTTCGGAAGCAACTGCCCAAGGGCTATGAATTTCCTTCCAATGTATGGCTGGGAGCGACCGTTGAAAATCAGGCGGCTGTTGGTAAACGTCTGAAGTATCTGTTGGAATTCACAACGCCGTCCGTCCGGTTTCTGTCATGTGAGCCCTTGCTGGGCCCCATCGATCTGGGGGAATACCTCCTCCGCGGATCGAACGGCACACGAGTAGACTGGGTGATTGCGGGTGGTGAATCAGGCCCTGGGGCGCGTCCCATGGAGCCTGATTGGCCTGACGACCTGCGTAAACAGTGCAACGCAGCAAAAGTGGCATTTCACTTTAAGCAATGGGGACATTGGGCACCCTTTGAACAAGCTGGCGATGCCATAACAAAGAAAACGCCAATTCACATCGTGAGACGTGACGGTTCGGAAGTAAAATTGGTTGCGATAGGAAAAGGAAAAGCAGGCCGTTCGCTCGGGGGCAGGCTTTGGGATCAATTTCCAACATAAGCGCTAGCGCATAGCTTCGTTTTTCGTGCGTCGCTAAAGGCTCATTTTTTGGCTAAGAAGCACTACGACTGGAAAATCGGACCAGCCGAGATCGACGCACATAGCCTAACCAAACACGATGTGTTGGTTGGATACCTCTGCCGTTATTTCGAGCAGCGGACGCTGAACGCGCGTGGTCGAGAACGCTTTCGCATCACTCTTGTGGACGGGTTCTGCGGAGGCGGACTTTACACTGTCCGCGGCAGTCAGAGGGAGATTCTTGGGTCCCCACTTCGAATGCTAGGAGCAGTAGAAGAGGCACGGATCCTTGTGAATCAAGGCAGGACGAAACCTATTGATCTAGATGTCCAGTATGTTTTCGTCGACAAAGACCCAAGTGCTATTGCCCATCTAAAAAAGGTACTTTGCGAACGAGGCTATGGCGCGGAGATCGATAAATCCATCTATCTCATGTGCAGCGAGTTTACTCACGCCGCGCCCGCCGTAATGGCGCTTGTGCGGCGTCATACGCCCAGGGCACTGTGCGCACTGTTCTTTCTGGATCAATACGGGTACATCGACGTGCCCGCCTCATTGATAAGAAAAATATTTACCGAGCTTCCAAATAGCGAAGTCGTGTTGACCTTCCATGTGTCATCGTTTGCCACCTATACAAATGATGAGTTCGCTGACAAAATCGCCAGCACTCTTGACATCAACATCCGCTCTGCCTTAGGCGGAAAATCGATTGAAGAATTAAAAAATGATGATGGTGCGGATTGGCGGCGATTCATTCAAGCTGCCTTATACCAAGGACTCGTGAGTAATTGTGCGGCCGGGTTCTTCACACCCTTTTTCATTCGTGGTGAGGGTAGCGGACACGGTGAATATTGGTTAGTGCATCTTTCCCAACACCACCGCGCGCAGGACGTCATGAAGCAGGTGCACTGGTTGCATCAGAACCACTTCGTACACTACGGTGGCGCTGGGCTCGATATGTTAGCGGCTCATACGATGGGATTTCACCAAAAATTTACGGGTGGTTTTCGCTTCGATGACGTGGCATTGCACCAGTCCAACAACGCACTGCGTGAACAACTCGCACAAAATATCTTTACACGAACACAATCCGTCAGCATTGGATCCCTGTTTGCATCCACCTGTAATACCTCTCCCGCGACATCAAGCATGTACAACAATGCTTTAGCGGATCTGGTGGGTGAGAAAGACATCGTCATTGTCTCAGCCGATGGCAAGACCCGTCGAAGCGCCCGCTACATGCGGGATACCGATGTCATTAAAAAAAACCCTCAAGCCAACCTTCAGTGGCAATCAGCCTCCCTATAACGATGGCTTTTTCTCTTGCTTATGACGCAGATCCTCTTCCGCTTCTTTCCGTAGAATCAGGACGAACTGGCGAGGGTGTTGGGAGTTGGGTTCCGGACAGGAAGCACACGTTCCTGGCCAAGTACGTCGAAGGGACGCGTCAGGCGCGCAAGAAATTTTCTCGGCGGATCTATATCGATCTATTTTGTGGGCCTGGTCGTGTTCAGGTGAAGGGTGAGTCGATTACACGCCATGGCGGCGCGCTTATTGCCTGGCAGCACTCAAAGCTTGACGACGCAGCTTTTACTACGTGCATCGTAGGCGACTTAGACCCGTTAAGAGCTTCGGCTTGCGCCGAGCGGCTGCGTGCATTTGGAGCGCCTGTTCAGGCGCTGATTGGCTCCGCCGAAGCTACCGTGGACGAGGCACTGAAGATCGTACCTAAAGGAGCGCTCTGTTTGGTCTATTTAGATCCGTACAACCTTCAATTTCTAACGTTTGACGTTATCAAGAAACTGGCTAAACTCGAATTTGTGGACTTTGCCGTGCACTTCAGCACCATGGACCTTAGGCGAAATGTCTTGATGGAATATGACCCCGAGCGCGCTCGCTTTGACTTAGCCGCACCTGGCTGGCGAGATCACGTGAAGCCAGCAGATTTCGCTCGTGGAGACGCTGATGAGGTCTTTTTTGAGTATTGGTGCAACCTAATTACCAGCCTCGGATTTTCCATCAGCAAGCGCATGCCATTGGTCCGCGACGACAAGAATCGGCCGCTTTATCATCTCGTTTTTTTTAGTCGGCATGCTCTACCCAACCGTATTTGGGGAGACGTGGCACAAGGCCCGAATCGAGAGTTCGATTTTAGTTGAACAAAAGGTCTGTGCATCAGACAGTGCAGACTACAAACGCCCTATGGGCGAGCGTCCTACCAGTCGAGAAAAAAGTTGCGCGTCTATCACTTTGTGAACAGCGAATATGGGCTTCAAAATCTACGCTTCAGACGATTAAAGATCGCCACAATTAACGAGTTGAATGATCCTTTCGAGCTTCTCGGGATTGCGTCAAGGGATCCGGACGTCCGACGTTCCTATTTGGCCACCAAGGCTCAACTGGCCGAGACCAGCGGAATGTTGTGCTTTAGTGGTAATTGGCGAAATCCAGTTCAATGGAGTCATTACGCTGACCGTCATCGCGGTTTGTGTTTAGGTTTCGATGTAGCCGATGGCCTTTTCCCGGTGTCCTACGCGTCAAAGCGCCTTAAGCCAGACTTTCCGGCGATGCAGGCCGGTGGGGCTCTGGCGGAGGCCCACATGCGCCAGATGCTCACCACCAAATTTAGTCATTGGCGTTATGAGAACGAATATCGCCTTTTTGTACCTTTGAGAGAACCAGATAACAAGGGTCTGTTTTTTTTCGAGTTTTGCGAGAAGGTTGCATTAAGGGAGGTCGTTGTGGGGCATAACTCGACGATAACCAGAGCGGAGTTAATCGGCGCACTTGGCGACATAGCCCGGCACGTGAAATTCTGTAAGGCGCGATTGGCATTTCGAAGTTTCAGAATCGTCAGACAGGGACTCGCGAAGCTCTGGCTGTGATGGTTAGGTTCGGGTAGGCGCGAAAATGATCGAAGCCCAGCAAGAGGCGCCGCTGACACGGATGAAGACATGACGAGGATGCCGCCAATATTTTGCGGCCGTCGCGGTCAGTAAATTGGGCTTAATTGCAGGAAATTCTGGATATAAAAAAGGCCGTCCCTGCGTAAACAGAGACGGCCTTCGAAATTGGTGCCCGGGGCCGGAATCGAACCGGCACGCCTTGCGGCGGGGGATTTTCTTCCCACTTCGGCTTTCGCCGCCGACGTTCCAAGGAACAGCGTTCGTGGTCTGGAGCACGCCTTCACCATAGCATCGCGTATTACCGCCATGCTTTAGGTGCCCGCCGTCTGCTCTCTACACCTTCCGAGGAGCCTTTCGGCTCCAGGGCTTGGCTCGGTATTAGCTCGGACATAAGTCCAGGGCCTTCGCCGAGTTTGACGGGCTTCACCTCTGGGGTTTCCCCCGGAGGGCTCAAATTTGGTCTGAGTCCCCTGCGTCTACCAATTTCACCACCCGGGCAAAATTGTGAAGCAGTCCTACTGCACTACCTCGTACTACCTGCTAGGAACCAGTACGAACTGGCCTGGCTCCTATTTGGCTCCTAGAGCAAAAAACGAACTTTTTGCTCGGGCGCCGAAAAAACCTTCAAACCCTTGCCCTGTGCGGCTTAGCAGGCAGGTCGCTCATGCTGAAAATAGGTAGAAGTCCCTATTTTTGAGTCCCCTGCGTCTACCAATTTCACCACTCGGGCAGGTTCTTCCGGCGCGAAGGGCCGAAAGGAAGGGAGCCGCAAATTATACCCGTAATTTGCGGTACTCTGCTTCCTCTTATCAAGGAGCAAATCATGGCCCATGCCAGCGCCCGTCACATCCTGGTCTCCACCGAGGCCCAGTGCAACGAACTGAAAGCCGCCATCGAAGGCGGTGCCGATTTCGCGCAGGTCGCGCGCGAGCACTCTAGCTGCCCGTCGCGCGCCCAGGGCGGCGATCTGGGCACCTTCGGTCCCGGCCAGATGGTGCCGGAGTTCGACAAGGTGGTGTTCAGCGCCCCCGTCAACGTCGTCCAGGGCCCGGTCAAGACCCAGTTCGGCTATCACCTGGTGGAAGTGACCAGCCGCCAGGACTGACACGCAGCGGCCGCGCTGGGGGTTCGCCCCTCAGCCCGCCGCGACGACCCGCTGTGTCTGGGTTCCCAGCACGCCGCCGCCCAGCGTGACCACGTCACCCGCTTCCAGGTAGCGCGGCGGGCGGGCTCCCATCCCCACTCCGGCCGGGGTGCCGGTGATGATGACGTCGCCGGGTTCCAGCGTCATGACGCGGCTGCACTCGCTGACCAGCCTGGCGCAGGAAAAGATCATGTCGCCGGTATGTCCTGTCTGCCGGCGTTCGCCATTGAGTTCCAGCCACAGTTCCAGGTCCTGCGGGTCGGGCACTTCGTCCGCCGTGACCAGGTAGGGCCCCAGCGGGCCGAAGCTGTCGAAGCCCTTGCCCTTGCCCCACTGGCCGCCGCCGCGGTCGATCTGGTATTCGCGTTCGGACACGTCGTTGGCCAGGCAGTAGCCGGCCACGTGGCGCAAGGCGCCGGCCTCGTCGACGGCCCGCGCGCGGCTGCCGATGACGATACCCAGCTCCACCTCCCAGTCGACCCGGGTGCAGCCGGGCGGAATGACGATGTCGTCGTTCGGGCCCGAAACGCAACTGGTCCATTTGCAAAACAGCGTGGGTTCGGCCGGAATGGCCATGCCGGCCTCGGCCGCATGGCGCCCGTAGTTCAGCCCGACCGCGACGAACTTGCCGATACCGCGCCAGGGCGTGCCCAGCCGCGGCGCGCCGTCCACCACGGGCAGGCGCCGGGGGTCGAGCGCAGCCAGCGCTTGCAGGGCGGCCGGCGACAGGGTGTCGGGCCCGATGTCGGCCAGCAGGCCGGACAGGTCGCGGATCGCGCCGCCGGCGTCGAGCAGGCCGGGCCGCTCCAGGCCCGGCGGGCCGTATCTCAACAGCTTCAAGGAGACTCTCCGTATGGACGGTTCAGTTGGGGGTGATGTCGGCCAGCTTGACCGCCTTGCCGAACTTGTCCAGGTTGTTGCGGATGTTGACGGCATAGCCGTCGGGGCTGCTGCCGATGGCCGTGGCGCCCATGGCCTTCAGGCGAACGACGGTATCGGGCTGCTTGAGCGCCCGCGCCACCGCGGCCGAGAGCCGCTGCACCACGGTCTGCGGCGTGCCGGCCGGCACCACGATGCCCATCTCGGAACTGAAATCGTAGCCGGGCACGGTTTCGGACACGGCCGGGATGTCGGGCGTCATGGCCGGACGTTCGAGGGTGGTGACGGCGATGAATCGCGCCTTGCCTGTCCTGACGTATTGCTCCAGCGCCGGATAGGCGGCGATCACCAGGGAGGTCTCCCCCCCCATGAAGGCGGGCACCGACTGCCCCGACCCCTTGTACGGCACGTGCACGACGTTGATGCCAAGGCCGTGCAGCATCGATTCCATGGCGATGTGGTGGATGCTGCCTATGCCCGACGATCCGTAGGTCAATGCCCCCGGCCGGGCCTTGGCCAGGGCGACGAGCTCGGCCAGGTTGTGCACGTTCAGCGACGACTGCACGGCGATATAGAGCGGAATGGTCGCGGCCAGGGTCACGGGCGTGAAGTCCTTGTCGGCGGCATAGGGCAGCTTCGCGAACAGGTAGGGATTGATCGCGAGCTGCTGGATGTCGGAAAAGAACAGCACCTGGCCGTCCGGGGCGGCGCGGACCACGGTTTCGGCGGCACCGATGCCGCCCGCGCCGGGCCGGTTCTCGATCACGAACTGTTGCTTGAAGAACTCCGACAAGCCCGGCGCCAGCGAGCGCGCCAGCACGTCCGGCGCCCCGCCGGGCGCATACGGCACGATCATCCGCACGGGGCGGGTCGGGTAATCGTCGGCCTGCGCCGCGGGAGCCGCGGACGCCAGGACCGACATACAGGCCAGCAGGCGGCCGATGCGCAGCATGGATTTCATCGTGGACCTCCAGGGGGAAGAGCGCCGGTGCGCGTCCTCAGAACGGCTGGGTCAGTTGCGGAAAACTCTGGTCGCAGTTGGTGAGCCGGACGCACTTCTGGACGATTTTCAAATGCGTGCCGTCGAACCGCAGCGTGTGCAGATAACGTCCGCCGTACACGCGGCGGTCGGCGCCGGGCCGGTCCTCCAGCATGATGAACTTGCTGCGGACGCGGAAACGGTCGCCGTCGGCGGCTTCCAGACCGAAGTTCGACAGCACGCGCACCGTCGTGGAAGGCGGGTCCTGGCAATGGATCATCGGGTGCTTGAGCCGCGCCACACGCGTCTTCATGGTGTGCTTCTCGTCATAGTAGAGCGACACGTGGCTGATCCAGTCGGCCTGGTCCTGCGTGGCCGGCACCCAATACACGGCATCGTCGCTGTACAGGTCCAGCCACTCGTCGAAGCGGCGGTTGTCCAGCAGATCGGCCTCGTGTTCGACAAAGTCGCGCAGGGTGTCCAGGGACGGCGCGGCATGGCCCGCGGGGGTGAGTCTTGCAAGCGTGTTCATGGTGGCTCTCTGGTGGAATCAGGCGCTCATCAGGTCGCGCCAGGCATAGTGTTTGGCGCGCTGGCCGACTTCGCTCGAACGCGCGCCGAACAGCACGCCGTCGCCTTCGTCGACCTCGGCGCCCATGCCGCGCGCGACCAGTACCCAGTCGCTGCCTTGCGCCTTCAGCCCTTCCTGGCAGCGTTCGAAGGCCTCGAGGTCGTCGGTCTGGATGAACGACGACGCGGAGTGGGTCATGTTGACGTACTTGACCAGGTCGTCCGAAATCACGGCCGGCGCGCCCGCCAGCCGGACCGGCCAGATCTCGACCTCGGTCAGGTCCACCGCGATCGGCTTGACCACGCGCACCGAGGTCTGGGCGATCAGGATGTCCAGTGTCGGAAACAGCGTCAGGCTGTGCCGGCGGTTCTTCAGGATGTCGGCGGTGCGTTCCTCGCCGTAGCGCGCGACCATCAGGGCACGGTAGTCGTCCCAGACGCCACCGGCCTGCTCCTTGTCGAACAGCGACTGTTCCGAACTATGGCCATGCGGGAAACCGCGCACGCCCAGCTGCGACACCACCGCCTCGCCGTTGGGCGCGAAGAACAGCGCCGCTCCGCCCTGGTCGCCCGCACGCCGCTGGAACTGGCGACCGTCCGGACCGACGGTCGAGCCGTGGGCGGCCGCGGGGTGGTAGGTGTCAGCCATGTTGTCCATCTGCAGCTTCCAGTTGCCGCGGAAGTGGTAGCGATGGCAGCCGGCCGCGAACTCGACCCGCCCTTCGGGCGAGCGGTCGACCAGTTCGTCGATGCCCTTGCGCGCCTCGCCCAGGAAATCGAGCAGCGGCATCACGCCGGGATCGAGCGAAGCGAATACGAAGCCGCGATAGCTGTCGACACGCGGCAGCGGCTCCATGCCCGCGCGCGGCTCGCGCAGCGCTTCCTCGGGAAAGTCGGCGCGCATGGGCACGCCCGCCAGCTCGCCGTTGGGGCGGAACGCCCAGCCGTGGTACATGCAGGAAAATACGCGCGCGTTGCCGCGCGTGCGGGACAGCACCTTGGCGCCGCGATGGCCGCAGCGGTTGTACAGCACGTGTACCGAACCGCTCTCGTGGCGGCTCAGCACCACCGGCTGTCCGGCCAGCGTCGTGCAGTAATAGTCGCCCGGATTGGGCACCAGGCTGTCGTGGCCCACATAGACCCAGACCTTGCCGAACACTTTGGCCATCTCGGCCTCGAACACGGCCGGATCGGTGTAGTAGGCCCGGTGCACGCGATCCGCCTGGACCAGGCCGGCGAGTTGCTCTTTGCTGTACGTCATCGAGTTTCCTGCTGGAGAATGAATAAGGGTCAGCGCCGCAGGACGCCGTGGCCGGCTTCCTGGTCGTAGTGGAAAATGCCATTCAGGAACATCTTGTGCCGTTCGTAGTGCATGGGCCTGCGCGGCGCGGGCGGCGTGCGGTCCACCGGGCGCCCGGCCTTCAGGATGAGGTCGAAGCGCGACGGTTTCTGCAGCAGCCCGATGTCGGCCAGAGGATCGCCGTCGACCACGATCAAGTCGGCATAGCGTCCGGCCTCAAGCTTGCCGACCCGGTCGCCGAAGCGGCGGAACAAACGCGTGGCGCCCAGCGTGCCCGCATGCAGAGCCTGCCCGGGCGACAGGCCCAGGTCGTCCACGAATATCTGCATCTCGCGGGCGTGCCACTGGCCGTAGGGCACCGGCGACCAGCCGCTTTCCGACCCGGGCACCAGCGGGACGCCGGCACGGCTGGCGCGCCCCAGGTTGGTCAGCGCCGCGTCGACCTCGCGCTGGAACCCGGCATTGGCCGGATTGGCCGACCCGCCCGTGGCCTCGATCGCGTTGACCAGCAAGGGAAGGGTCGGCACGATCACGCAGCCGTTGCGCAAGCACAGGTCTATGCCTTCGTCATCGATGAAGGACGCATGGAAGATCACGTCGAAACCGGCGCGCGCGGCATCGGCCACGGCGTTGCGGGACCGCGCGTGCACCGTGCACATGCGGCCCAGCCGGTGGGCCTCATCGGCCACGATCCGGTATTCCTCATAGGTGAAGGCCGAGCCGTCGAGCGAATCGGGCGTGATGAAGGAGTCGTTCGATCCCGACACCTTGATGGCATCGACGCCGTCCTTGACCTGGTAGCGGATCTGTTCGACCAGTTCGTCACGGCTGCGGATCAGCACCCCCGCCTGCCCCGGCGGAAACTCCATCCAGTTGGGAAAGGAATCCTCCAGCCCCTGGTGGGAGGTCAGTTGCCGGCCCGACACCGCAAGGCGCGGCCCCTCGAACATGCCGCTGTCGATCGCGTCGCGCACCGACTGCGCGATGTTGAACGTGGTGGCGGCATCGAAGGCGCTCGTCACGCCCGCCTGCAGCACCTTCTTGGCATTCCACACCGCCTTCAGCGTCCGGAACTCCACCGGCGTGTACAGCGCCAGTTCCTCTTCCGAGCGCGCCTCGCCGAACGAGATGTGGATATGCCCGTCGACCAGGCCGGGCAGGATGCTGCGGCCGGGCAGGTCGACCACCTGGGCGCCGGCCTGCGCGTAGCGCGGCGGCAACGCCGCCGCCTCGCCCACCCACGCGATCTCCTCGCCCTGCGTCACGACCGCGCCATGCGCGATGGGGGCATCCAGCGTGCCATCGATCACCTTGCCCTTCAGGATGTAGGCGGGTTCACCCATGCTCGACCTCGGCGAAGAACGGCACGGCCAGCGCCAGGAACTTCTCCGGCCACTCGAAGGCGACCGAATGGCCGCAGCGGCTCAGCAGGTGCACGTCGGCCCGGGCGATGGATCGCGACATCGGCAATGTCAGGGCATCGGCGGGGAAACCGCGGTCGTCGCGGCCGTGCAGCATCAGCACCTCGCATCCGATGGCGGCCAGTTCATCCGCCGTCAGCGCCACGTCATCGATGAAGCGCTGCTTGTCGCCGGCGAACATCTGCTCGAAGCGCCGGCCGTGGTCGCCCTGGCGCAGGATGCGCTCGCGGCCGTCCAGATAGGCCTCGTCGATCAGCGCCGGATCGTGCACCAGCAGGCGCGAGGCCCGCTTCAGCTCCTCGCGGTCGCCGGGAAAGCTCCAGGCGGTTTCCGTGGCGGGATTGGCGGCGAACGACGCGCCCATGGTCGCCGTCGTCATCACGCGCGCCACACGCGGTTCGCAGGCCGCCAGACGCAGGGCCAGGGTGCCGGACAGGGAATGCCCGATCACGCCTATCCGCTCTCCCGGCATGCGCGCGATCATTTCGCGGCACTGGCGCAGCCACAGGGCATAGTCGAAATGCGGCCCGGCGGACTTGGCGCCCGACCGGCCGAAACCGATCAGGTCCATCGCATGCACGTGGTGCAGCTCGGCCAGCCGCGGCAGTACGCGCTGCCAGTTGCCGTGGCTGGACGCGCCGGCACCCGAGCCATGCAGCAATAGCAGCGGCAGGCCCGCGCCGCCTTCGGCGTAGTGGACGGGGATGCCGTCCAGCTCGAACCTGCCCTCGCGCAGACGCGAACTCATAGCGCCGCGACCGCCTGCACTTCGATCAGCAGATCCTCGCGCACCAGGCGATCGATCATCAGCAAGGTGTTGGTCGGATAGGCGCGGGTGCCGAACATGCCCGGAAAGGCACGCTCGCGGTAGGCGCCCAGCCTGGGAATGTCCTGCGAGTGCACCAGGTAGGTCGTGAACTGCAGCACGTTCTGCCAGGTGGCGCCCACTTCCTTCAGCGCGATGTCGATGTTGCGGAAGACCTGCACGCACTGGGCGTCGAAGTCGCCCGCGCCAACGGTGTTCCCGTGCTGGTCGGTCGCCACCTGCCCGGCGATGAAGACGAACTCCGAGGCCTTGACGCGGGCCACCTGGGAATACTGGGCAAGCGGGGTACCAAGGCCAGCGGGGTTGAGGATCTGGATATCGGGCATGGCGTGTCCTGGGTGGTTTTCAGATTAGACGCACTAACTTGATGCATCCGGAGTATCGTTCTGGTGCCGGATAGGCCCCTCTGCTTTACGGACTACTATAGGGAGCACCACCAGGGCTGTCACACGAATTATCTTCCCTCATTAAGTTAGAAAAACTAATCTAAAAAAATGAGCCATACGCTGCCCCCGCTGACCGCGCTCCGAGCCTTCGAATCGGCCGCCCGCCACCGCAGCCTGAAGAAGGCCGCCGAGGAACTGAATGTCACGCCGGCCGCTGTCAGCCACCAGATCCAGATCCTGGAGGACATGCTGGGCGTGCGCCTTTTCCGCCGCGTCCACCGCGGCATCGAGCTGACGGCCAGCGCCGAGATCTTCTTTCCCAAGCTGGAGGAAGGCTTCGACTGCCTGCGCCAGGCGGTGGGTCGGCTGCGCGACCATCGCGGCGCCGACGTGCTCGAGGTCGGCGCGCCGCCGTCCTTCATCTCCAACTGGCTGATGCCGCGCCTGCACCGCTTCGTGACCGCATGCCCCGACATCGACGTGCGCGTCTCCACCCGGGTGCGGCAGTTCTCGCGCCTGCCGCGCGGGCCGCGCGGAGACGTCGCCAGCGTGATGGGCTGGGTGGACGAGGTCGACGTGCTGGTCGTGTTCGGCAACGGCGGCTACCCGGGCATGCGGGTCGACCAGTTGATGCCGCTGACCATCACCCCGCTGTGCAGCCCCGCCCTGCTCGAAGGCGACAATCCCCTGCGCGAGCCCGACGACCTGCGCCGCCACGTGCTGCTCCACGACGATCGCGGCGTGCTGTACGAAGGGCCGTCGTTCTGGGACATGTGGCTGGAAAAAGCGGGCGTGACCGGCATCGACACCTCCCGTGGCCCCCACTTCTGGCACTCCATCCCCGCCATGGAAGCCGCCGTCGCCTGCAAGGGCGTGGTCGCCACCACCAAGGAACTGGCCCGCCTGGACCTGGCGACGGGACGCCTGGTGGCGCCCTTCCCGCTGGAGGTCCGGCTGGCGTCCAGCTACCACATCGTCAGCAACGAACCGGCCTCCAAGCGCGAGGTCGTCAGGCTGTTCCGGGACTGGCTCGGGAAGGAAGCGCGGACGGCCTGAGCCGGCGGCGGACGGCCAGGCGGGCGGCCGGGTAGGGGCCGATTCCAGGCTATGATGATAGGTTGCCGTGCGCTTTCCCAACCCTGTCTTACCCGTGCAAGATCTCACTCTCGACGATTTCGATTACGACCTCCCGCCCGAGCTGATCGCCCAGACCCCCGCCGCCGACCGCACCGCCAGCCGCCTCCTTCACCTGGACGCGCAAGGCGGACTGCACGACCGCCGGTTTGCCGATCTGCCCGGCCTGCTGCGCCCGAACGATCTGCTGGTCTTCAATGACACGCGGGTGATCAAGGCGCGCCTTTTCGGCGAAAAGAGCAGCGGCGGCAAGGTGGAAGTGCTGGTGGAACGCATCACCGAGCCCGACCGGGCGCTGGTGCACCTGCGCGCCAGCAAGTCGCCCAAGGCCGGCGCGACGATCCGCCTGGCGGGGGCCTTCGACGTGACCATGCTGGGCCGCGAGGGCGATCTGTTCGACCTGCGTTTCCCCGGTCCGGTGCTGGAGCTGCTGGCCGAGCACGGCCAGACGCCGCTGCCGCCCTACATCACGCACACGCCGGACACCGGCGACGACGCCCGCTACCAGACGGTGTACGCCCGGGAGCCGGGCGCGGTGGCCGCCCCCACGGCGGGGCTGCATTTCGACGATGCGCTGTTGGAGACCTTGCGCGCCCAGGGCGTGCGCACGGCTTTCGTGACGCTGCACGTGGGCGCCGGTACCTTCCTGCCGGTGCGGGTGGACAAGCTGTCCGAGCACGTGATGCACAGCGAACTCTATACACTGCCCCAGGCGACCGTGGACGCCATCGCGCAGGCCCGCGCCGCGGGCGGCCGGGTGGTCGCCGTGGGCACGACCAGCGTGCGGGCCCTGGAGTCGGCCGCCGCCACCCACTGGCCGCTGCGCGAGACGCGCGGCGACACGCGCCTGTTCATCACGCCCGGCTTCGAGTTCCGGGTGGTGGACGCGTTGATCACCAATTTCCACCTGCCCAAGTCGACGCTGATGATGCTGATCTCGGCGTTCGCGGGCATGGACCCCATCCGCCGCGCCTATGCCCATGCCGTGGCCCAGCGCTACCGCTTCTTCAGCTACGGCGACGCGATGTTTATAGAACGATGAACGGACTCAAATTCGAACTCCTGGCCACCGAGGGCCAGGCCCGCCGCGGGCGCGTGACGCTGAACCATGGCGTGGTCGAGACGCCCATCTTCATGCCGGTGGGCACCTATGGCACGGTCAAGGCCATGGCGCCCTACGAGCTGGACGAGGTCGGCGCGCAGATCGTGCTGGGCAACACCTTCCACCTCTGGCTGCGGCCGGGCACGCAGATCATCGATGCCCACGGGGGCCTGCACGGCTTCATGCAGTGGCACAAGCCCATCCTGACGGACTCGGGCGGCTTCCAGGTGTTCAGCCTGGAGGGCCTGCGCAAGATCACCGAGGAAGGGGTGCGCTTCGCCTCTCCCATCGACGGCGCGCGGCTGATGCTGACGCCCGAGGAATCGATGCGCATCCAGCGCAGCCTGAATTCGGACATCGCGATGGTGTTCGACGAGTGCACGCCCTACGCCATCGACGGCCGGCCGGCCACCGTGGACGAGGCGGCCACCTCGATGCGGATGTCGCTGCGCTGGGCGCGCCGCTCGCGCAATGAATTCGACGCGCTGGAGAACCCCAACGCGCTGTTCGGCATCGTCCAGGGCGGGATGTACGAGACCCTGCGCGACGAATCGCTGGCGGGCCTCAAGGACATCGGCTTCCATGGCTATGCCATCGGCGGCCTGTCGGTGGGCGAGCCCAAGGAAGACATGCTGCGCATCCTGGCCCACGTGGCGCCCCGGCTGCCGCAGGACGCCCCGCGCTACCTGATGGGCGTGGGAACGCCCGAGGACCTGGTGGACGGCGTGGCCGCCGGCGTGGACATGTTCGACTGCGTGATGCCCACGCGCAACGCCCGCAACGGCTGGCTGTTCACCCGCTACGGCGACGTCAAGATCCGCAACGCGCGCTATCGCGACGACACCCGTCCGCTGGATGAAACCTGCGGCTGCTATACGTGTCAGAACTTTTCCCGCTCGTACCTGCACCATTTGTTCAGGTCGAACGAGATTCTGGGGGCGCGGCTCAATACCATCCACAACCTCCACTATTACCTGCAGCTGATGCAGGAAATGCGCGATGCCATCGCCGGCGGCGTTTTCGCGTCCTGGCGGGCGGAATTCGCCGCCAACCGGGCCCGTGGCGTCTAGAATTCCACCTCCCGGCCCCGTCGTGGCCAACCAGGAGCTCGCGGCCACTGGTCAGCACGGCGGATCCGGCCGGGGTTATCCCTAGAAGAGGCCGGGTTCCGCCCTGGGCGAGCTGGGCTACAATTTTGAGTTATTTTCGACGCAAGTCATTGATTCTGGAGAAGAAATGCTGACATCCAACGCGCTCGCCAATGTCCTGGCGCAAGCTCCTGCGGCCGGAGGCGAAGGCGCCCTGATGGGGATGCTGCCCATCGTCCTGATGTTCGTGATCCTCTATTTCCTGATGATCCGGCCTCAGATGAAGCGCCAGAAGGAGCACAAGAACATGGTTGCCGCCCTGGCCAAGGGCGACGAAGTCGTCACCGCCGGCGGCATCCTGGGCAAGGTCGTCCAGGTCAACGACACCTACGTCTCGCTGGAAGTCTCGCGCGAAGGCGACAAGGCGGTGGAAGTCCTGGTCCAGAAGACCGCGGTCCAGACCGTCCTGCCCAAGGGCACCATCAAGGCTCTGTAAGCCGGGCGCTCGCGTCCATGCCGCTCGCGCGGCATCGATGCACTGCCGGGGGCTGGCGCCGGGCGCCGCCCCTTTTTCGCGTTCTGCGGCCTGGCCCGCTGCGGGCACCGGCGCCGATGCGCCAGCCTTCCGAGGTTTGATTACCGATGAATCGCTATCCTCTCTGGAAGTACATCATGATCGCCGTGGTGGTCGTGATCGGCTTCATCTACACCCTGCCGAACTTCTTCGGCGAGTCCCCCGCCGTCCAGGTCTCCAGCGCCAAGGCGACCGTCAAGGTCGACAACTCCATGATGGAGCGCGTGGACCAGACCCTGCAGGCCGCGGGCATCTCCAACACCGGCCTGTACTTCGAGCAGAACGGCCCCGTGGGCACGGTGCGGGTGCGCCTGAACACGCCGGACCAGCAGCTGCGCGCGCGCGACCTGCTCGAGAAGTCGCTGAATCCCGATTCGTCCGACCCGAGCTACGTGGTCGCGCTGAACCTGCTGTCGGCCTCGCCCGCCTGGCTGCGCGCACTGCACGCGCTGCCCATGTACCTGGGCCTGGACCTGCGCGGCGGCGTGCACTTCCTGCTGCAGGTGGACATGAAGGGCGCGCTGACCAAGCGCTACGACGCCATGACCGGCGACGTGCGCTCGCTGCTGCGTGACAAGAACATCCGCCACAACGGCATCGACCGCGTCGGCCAGAGCATCGAGATCAAGTTCCGCGACGCCGCCACCCGCGACGCCGCGCGCGACGTGCTGCGCAACGGCCTGCCCGACCTGCAGCTGACCGACCAGGACGCCGGCGGCGACTTCAAGCTGATCGGCGCCCTGACGCCGCAGGCCATCAAGACCGCGCAGGACAACGCGCTGCGCCAGAACATCACGACGCTGCACAACCGTATCAACGAACTGGGCGTGGCCGAGCCGGTCATCCAGCAGCAAGGCGCCGACCGCATCGTGGTCCAGTTGCCGGGCGTGCAGGACGTGGCCAAGGCCAAGGACATCCTGGGTCGCACCGCCACGCTGGAAGTGCGCATGGTGGACGACTCGCCGGAAGCCACCAGCGCGCTGGCCAGCGGCACCGTGCCCTTCGGGCTGGAACGCTACACCGACCGCGACGGCCGGCCGGTGCTGGTGCGCCGCCAGGTCGTGCTGACCGGCGAGAACCTGCAGGATGCCCAGGCCGGCTTCGACGGCCAGACCCAGCAGCCCGCCGTGCACCTGACGCTGGACGCCAAGGGTGCCCGCATCTTCCGCGACGTCACCCGCGACAACGTGGGCAAGCGCATGGCCATCCTGCTGTTCGAGAAGGGCAAGGGCGAGGTCGTGACCGCGCCCGTGATCCGCACCGAGATCAGCGGCGGCCGCGTGCAGATCTCCGGCAGCATGACCACGGTCGAGGCCAACGACACGGCCCTGCTGCTGCGCGCCGGCTCGCTGGCCGCGCCCATGGACATCATCGAGGAACGCACCATCGGCCCCAGCCTGGGCGCCGACAACATCCAGAAGGGCTTCCACTCGGTGGTCTACGGCTTCGCCGCGATCGCCATCTTCATCATCCTGTACTACGGGCTCTTCGGCGTGTTCTCGGTGATCGCGCTGGCGGTCAACCTGCTGCTGCTGATCGCGCTGCTGTCCATGCTGCAGGCCACGCTGACCCTGCCGGGCATCGCGGCCATCGCGCTCACGCTGGGCATGGCGATCGACGCCAACGTGCTCATCAACGAACGGATACGCGAGGAACTGCGTAACGGCGCCGCGCCGCAGCAGGCCATCCACCTCGGCTTCGAGCGGGCCTGGGGCACCATCCTGGACTCCAACGTCACCACGCTGATCGCGGCGGTGGCGCTGCTGGCCTTCGGTTCGGGCCCGGTACGGGGCTTCGCCATCGTCCATACCATCGGGATCCTGACCTCGATGTTCTCCGCCGTGGTCGGCGCCCGCGCGCTCGCCAACCTCTGGTACGGCCGCCGCAAGAAACTCGCCAAGCTGTCGATTGGCCAGGTCTGGAAACCCAAAGAGGTCTGAGCAACATGGAATTCTTCCGCATCCACAAGACCATCCCGTTCATGCGCCATGCGCTGGTGCTGAACCTCATCAGTCTGGTCACGTTCCTGGCGGCGGTGTTCTTCATCGCCACCAAGGGCTTCCACCTGTCCATCGAGTTCACCGGCGGCACGGTCATGGAAGTGGCCTACCCGCAGGCGGTGGAACTGGACAAGGTACGCGGCACCATCTCGCAGAAGGGCTACAACGACTTCCAGGTGCAGAACTTCGGCACCTCGCGCGACGTGATGATCCGGCTGCCCAACATCGAGGGCAAGACCTCGACCCAGCAGAGCAACGAGGTCATCGAGGCCCTGAAGGCCACCGACCCCGGCGTCGAGCTGCGCCGCGTGGAATACGTGGGCCCGCAGATCGGCAAGGAACTGGCCCACGACGGCCTGCTGGCGCTGCTGTTCGTGGTGGTCGGCATCATGATCTACCTGGCGTTCCGCTTCGAGTGGAAATTCGCCGTGGCGGGCGTGGTGGCCAACCTGCACGACGTGGTCATCATCCTGGGCTTCTTCGCCTTCTTCCAGTGGGAGTTCTCGCTGCCGGTGCTGGCGGCGGTGCTGGCGGTGCTGGGCTACTCGGTGAACGAGTCCGTGGTCATCATGGACCGGATCCGGGAGAACTTCCGCAAGCAGCGCAAGGCCTCGGTGCGGGACGTGATCGACAGCGCCATCACGGCCACCATCTCGCGCACGATCATCACCCACGGCTCGACGCAAATGATGGTGATCGCGATGCTGATCTTCGGCGGTCCGTCGCTGCACTATTTCGCGCTGGCACTGACCATCGGCATCTGGTTCGGCATCTACTCGTCCGTGTTCGTGGCGGCGGCCATCGCCATGTGGCTGGGCGTCAAGCGCGAGGACCTGGTCAAGCCGGCCAAGAAGGACACCGGCGAAGTCGTGGGCTGACGCCCGCATCGTTCCGGACGACGTCCCGAAGCGCCCGGCTCCGCCGGGCGTTTTTGTTTTCATCAGGCCATTCGACCCGACGGAGCACTTCCATGAATCCGCGATTCGATCTCCTGACCCTGCAGCTGCTGCGCAAGGTCGACGAAACCGGCAGCGTGGCGCGCGCGGCCGAGACCATCCACCTGACGGCATCGGCCGCCAGCAAGCGCATCCTGGAACTGGAATCCCAGTTGGGCATCGCCCTCCTGACCCGGCGGCCGGAAGGCGCGCGCCTGACCGCCGCCGGCCAGGCGGTGGCGCGGCGTACCGAACGGGTGCTGGAGGAATTGCAGGGGTTGCAGCAGGACCTGGCGGGGTTCACCGACGGCACCTCGGGCACGGTCAGGATCGCCTCCAACACCTCGGGCATGTGCGCGGGGCTGGCGGACCTGATGGCCCGTTTCGCGGTGGAATATCCCGGCATACGCATCTCGGTGCGGGAAGCCACGAGCGCGGCGGTGCTGGAGGCGGTGGCCAACGGGTCGGTGGACCTGGGCATCGCCCATGCCGGCGCCCAGGCGGGCCACCTGCAAAGTCTGCCGTATACGCGCACGCCGCTGGTCCTGGCGGTACCCGCCGGCCATGAACTGGCCGCACGAGACGCCGTCTTCTACGAGGAAACGCTGCGGTTCCCGCACATCGCGCGGGCGGCTGGCAGCGCGCTGGCGCAGTTCTCGGGCCAGGACGGCCAGGGCACGCGGTACCCGCCCGCCGTCTCCACCCAGGTGACCAGCTTCCCCGCGGTGTTCTCGCTGGTCAGCGCGGGCCTGGGCGTGGCCGTGGTGCCCGCCGCGCCCGCCGACTGGCACGTGCCGGCCAACATCCGGCAGGTGCCGCTGGCCGACGACTGGGCCAGCTTCGAACTGCGCCTGGTGGTGGACCCGGGCGTGGTCCCCACGCCCGCCGTGTCGCGCCTGCTGGGCGCCCTGCTGTCGCAGGCCGCCTAGTCCACGCTGACCGAAGCGTCGCGCACCACCTTGCCCCACTTGACCTTGTCAGAGGCGATCAGGGCCGAGAAGGCTTCCACGGTGTCGGACGCGGGCTCGTAGCCATTCTCGATCAGCTTCTGCCGCACGGCCGGCCTGGCCACGTAGGCCCGCATCGCCACGTTCCACTTGCGCACCACGTCGGCCGGCGTGGCCCGGGGCGCGGCGACGCCCCACCACTCGTCGGCCACGTAGCCGGGCAGCCCGGCCTCGGTCACCGTGGGAACATCGGGAAAGCTTGCGGCGCGCGCGGCGCCGGTGGTCGCCAGCAGCTTGACCCGGCCCGACTTGATGTAGGGCGTGGCCGGCCCCAGGATGGCGAACATCATGGAGATCTGGCCGCCCAGCAGGTCGTTCAGCGCCGGGCTGGTACCACGGTAGGGAACGTGGCGGATGTCGATCCCTGCCATGGACTTGAACAGCTCCCCGGGCAGGTGGCCCGCCGCGCCGTTGCCCGCCGACCCGAAGGTCAGCATGCCCGGCTTGCTCCTGGCCAGCGCGATCAGCTCGCCGATGGAGTTCACCCCCAGCGAAGGATGCACCAGCACGCCGAACACGGTCGAGGCCACGCGGCTGACCGGCGTGAACTGCTTCTCGGGATCGTAGGGCAGGGATTTGTACAGGCTGGGGTTGATGGCCGACACGCCCGCCGTCGTCATCAGCATGGTGTAGCCGTCGGGCTTGGCCGTGGCCACAGCGGCGGCACCGATGGCGCCGCCCGCGCCGGGGCGGTTCTCGACGACGACCGGCTGGTGCCATTGCTGATCCAGCTCGCGCGCGAGTTCGCGCGCCAGGATGTCGGTGCCGCCGCCAGCGGGAAATGGCACCACCAGCCGGATGGGTCCGGCCGGGTAGGCATCGGCCGCCTGCGCGGCGTGTGGCCCGGCGAACGCGAGGCAGGCGGTCAGGAGAACACGGAACGGTTTCATGCGAGCACTTCCCTTGCAGACTCGGCGGCGGACGCTTCCAGCGTCGCCTCCGGAAAATAGACGGTGCCGGCGTACAGGCGCCGGGCGGTGCGAAGCAGGCTGGCCGATCGGATCTCGATGCCGGCGGCGCCCTGGCTCGCGTCGATCCCCACGCGCAGCGTACCCGCGGGGTGCTCGATGGCGACCTCGCCCGCCTCGGCCCGATCGGCGATCCGCGCGGCGACGGACCCCGGCACCTGCACGGCCGCCGCCAGGCACACCGCGCCGGTCACGGCGAACGAGGTATGGCAGGTGTAGGGCATGAAGTACCGGGCATTGATCGTACCGCCCCCCACGGGCCGCGCCACGGTCACCAGCTTGGGCATCTCCAGCCGCGACACGTCGCCCAGCCCCATGGCTCGGCCGGCCGCGCAACGCACGCGCTCGACACGAGCCAGCAGATCGTCGCGGGCATTGATCTCGTCGGCAGTCTCGTAGCCCGTCATCCCCAGCTCGGCGGCCTCGACGATGGCCATGGGCACGGCCGCGTCCACGCAGCTGACGCGCACGCCTTCCAGGGTCTCGACGGCCTGGCCGGTGGGCAGCAGCTTGCCGGTCTTGGCGCCGGCCACGTCGCAGAAGCGCAGCCACACCGGCGCGGCGGTGCCAGCCACGCCGTCGATGGCCGCCTCGCCCGCATAGACGGCGCGGCCGGCCCGGGTTCGCACGGTGGCGACGATGCGCTTGCCCGTGTTGACATTGAAGATGGCCACGTCGGTGGAGGCCCCCGCGGCGGCCTTCACCAGGCCTTCGTCGATGGCGAACGGGCCGACCGCGGCCAGCATGTTGCCGCAGTTCACCGAATAATCGATGGTGTTCTTGTGGACGCAGATCTGGGCGAACAGATAGTCCACGTCCACGCCCGGCCGGGCGCTGCGCGAGATGATCGCGACCTTGTTGGTAAGCGAATCGATGCCGCCTATGCCGTCTATCCGCCTCGGCTCCAGGGCCCCCATCAGCCTGAGCAGCGCGGCGTCGCGCCGCGCGCCGGCCGGCGGCAGGTCCTCCGCCAGGAAAAACGGCCCTTTGGACGTACCGCCGCGCATCAGTACGCAGCGCAGCCCCAGTTGATCGGAAAATGTCTGCATGGCTTTCCTCCTTGCGGGGCAAGTCTGGGCCGTCCGGCCCGAGCGGGCAAACGACGAATCGGCGCGGGGGGCGCGAAAAAAATTCAGGTCTCTGCGGACACCGTCCCGCCGCATACTGGCGGCCATGCGACACCTGGACTATTCCCGACTATCGGCGGGCGAGATCGCCGCCCGCCTGCGTGACAACCTCCTGCTGCCGGCCGACGTCGCCCGCGGCGTGATCGAGCAGCACGCGCGGCTGGAACCGGCCCTGGAGGCCTGGAGCTGGTTCCAGCCGCGCGAGGTCGAGCGCGCCTACCGCGACGGCCCGGCGTTCACCGATCCGCGCCCGAGCCTGCTGGGCGTCCCCGTGGGCGTGAAGGACATCATCGACGTGGCGGGCATGCCGACCGGGCTCGGTCTGCCCGGCGCGGCCGCCCCCGCGTCCCGCCATGCGGCCTGCGTCGAGCTGCTGCGCGCGGCGGGCGCGGTACCGGTCGGCAAGACCGTCACCGCCGAGTTGGCCTTCTCGCATCCGGGTCCGACGCGCAATCCTCATGCGCCCGGCCACACGCCCGGCGGGTCGTCCAGCGGCTCGGCGGCCGCGGTCGCCGCTGGCATGGTGCCCCTGGCGCTGGGCACGCAGACGGGCGGCTCGGTCATACGACCGGCCGCCTACTGCGGCGTGGTTGGCATCAAGACCTCGCTGAACGCGGTCCCCACGGCCGGCGTCGCTCCGGTGGCCGGCAGCCTGGATTGCCTGGGCTGGTTCACACGTTCCGTGGCGGACGCCATCCTGGCCGCGAGCGTCCTGCTTCCCTGGCGGGACCTCGCACCCCTTGCTCCCGGGCACCGGCTGCGCATCTGGATGCTGGACGCCACGGAACTGGGGCCGCTGGCTCCTGAAGCGCGGCAGGCGCTGGACGATGCGTCCGCCGCGATGCGCGAGGCGGGCTGCGCCGTCGTCGAGGCGCCCCTGCCCGGCCTCCTGCCCGCGCTGGCCGAATGCCACCGCCGCATCATGCTGCACGAGCTGGCCCGCTCGCTGCTGCCCATCCTCAACGCGCGTCGCCACGAGTTGAGCGCCGTCATGCTGGCGGCGATCGAGGCGGGACAGGCCATCACGGCCAGTCACTACCAGGAGGCCCGGGACCGGGTGCGGAACGCGCGCGCCACGCTTGCCGCCCACATGCGGGACGTGGACCTCATCCTGACTCCCAGCGCGGCGGGCGCTGCACCGGCGGGCCTGCACCATACCGGCGAATCGACCTTCAACCGGATCTGGTCGGTGCTCGGCTGGCCCGCTATCCACCTGCCGACGGCCTGGTCCGCGCGCGGCCTGCCGGTGGGCGTGCAACTCGTGGGCAGCCCCGGGGAAGATGAGGCGCTGCTGCGGCGCGCCGAGGCCATCCACCCCGTGATAGACCGGCGCGGACCGGTACCGCGCGGCCAGGCACCGATGGCACAATAACCATTCTCCCGCTTCCTCGGTGGCTGCCCCATGCCCAACCCAAGCAAGATCCGCGTCTGGGACCTTCCCACCCGCCTCTTCCACTGGCTGCTCGTCATCTGTGTGGCCGGGGCCTTCGCCACCATCAAGGCCGGCGGCCTGTGGACGGAATACCACCTGCTGTTCGGCTACGCGGTGCTGGGGCTGATCCTGTTCCGCATCGTCTGGGGATTCGTGGGCAGCAGCCATGCCCGCTTCGCGCGCTTCGTGCGCGGGCCGCGCGCCATCGCCGCCTACCTGGGGGGCACCATGCCGCGCACGCCCGGCCACAATCCGCTGGGCGCGCTGTCGGTGGTGGCCATGATCCTGCTGCTGGGCTACCAGGCCGTCACGGGGCTGTTCGCCAACGACGACATCTTCACGGAAGGGCCGCTGGCGGGCCTGGTCGGCAAGGACTGGTCGGACCGGCTGACCGGGCTGCACAAGCTCGATGAGCTGCCCATCCTGATCCTGGTCGGGCTGCACCTCCTGGCGATCATCTGGTATCGGGTCGCGAAGAAGCAGAAGCTGACCCGCGCCATGGTGACCGGCGATGCTCCGGCCGAGGAATTCACCGCTGGCGCCGACTCCGCGCGGGATACGGCGGGCACCCGCCTGCTGGCGCTGGTCATCGCGGCCGTGGTCGCCGCGGTGGTCTACGGCATCGTGTCGCTGCGGCCCGCCGCCATGTTCTGATCCGTCTCGGGCCGTGCCGGTCAGCGGCCGCCGTGATGACCGCCGCCTCCGCCGCCGGCCATGCCCACGCTGCCGCCCCCACGGCCTTCCCCGCCACGGCCTTCACCGCCATGGAAGCCGCCGCCCCCGCGGCCGAACTCGCGTCCACCGCCGAACTCGCGGCCGCCCTGCGGACCGCTCCAGCCCCGGCCCGCTCCGGGGCCAGCCTGAACTCCGCCGCCTTCGCCACGGCCACCGGCCCATTCCCGGCCGCCGGACGGACGCGAGGGCATGCCCGCGGCGCCGCGCGGGCCGTCCTGGCCCGGACGCGACGCCTGGGGCCCCTGCCCGCGCCCACCCTCGGCTCCCGGCATCCCCGCACCGCCACCGGGCATGCGGCCCGGCATCGCGCCCGGGTTACCCGTCTCGCGGCCGCGGCCGCCATCGGCCCTGGGGCCGCTTCCCTGTCCATCGAAACGGCTGCCGGGCGTGCCGCGGTCGCCCGCCGCTCCCGGCCGCCCGCCATCGAAACGGCTACCGTGGCCACCGTCGAACCGGCTGCCGTGGCCTCCGTCGAAGCGGCTGCCGAAATCCCTGCCGGGATCGCGCAGCGACGCGCGGTCGATATTGGGCAGGTCGCGCCGCCAGGCATCGGCACGTGCGCGGTACGCCTCGCGCGCGGCGAAATGTCTGGCCGGATCGCCGCCGTAGAACTGGCGGCCGCGCCCGGGATCACCGTAGCCGACGTTGCGGCGGTGGTAGGGATCGTGCTGCCAGTCGACGTGGCTGAAGCGTGTGCGGTTGAAGTTGTTGTAGTTGTAGATGTTGACGACGTTGACCCGGTGCGAGTGCCAGTCGTAGCCGCCCCACAGCGCGTGCCCGATGAACAGGCCCACGCCGAACGAGAACACGACGCCGGCGGCCACGTAGCCGGGCGGGTACCAGTAGAACGGCGTGTAGGCCGGATACAGCCAGGGCCCGTAGACGACCGTGGGGTTATAGACCGGCACATACACCACGTCCGGCCGCGCGGGCTCGATGCGGATGACCGTGGTGCCGCCCGAGGACGGCACGGTGGTGACCGTCTGCTCCGGCCCGGAGGTCAGGTTGCCGGCCGCCTGGGCCCGCGACCGCAGCACCTGGACCTGGTCCATCAGCGCATCCTGTTGCGACAGGAAGACGTCGCCCAGGCGCGTGGTCCAGCTCAGGCGTTCGTTCATCATGTCCAGCACGTTGGGGAAGGCGACCAGCGACTTGACGCTGGGATCCCAGTCCTGGTTCTGCATCGCGCCTTCCAGGTCCGCGCCCGTCACGTTGGGATGGTCCTTCTGCCAGCGGGCAGCCTCGACCACTTCCAGCGGATAGGTGGAGGCCATCAGGATCTGCGACAGCAGCGCGTCGGGATACAGCGCGATGGGCGCGACCAGTTGCTCCAGCTCCGCGGGTTGCGCGACGCCGTTGCGGGTCGATGCCGTGGTCTGGGCCGCGACGGGAACCGGCAGGCCGGCCACGGTGGAAAAGGCGGCGGCCATGCACAAGACGATTTTCGATACGGAAGCCATGACGGGCCCCCCATTTGGCGGAAATACACAGGTATTCGACCGCCGGAAAACGAAAAAAGCCAGGGTGGACCTGGCTTTTTTTTGAAACAACGGGCTTACAAGCCCTGAAACCTATTTCGATCGATTACCGGTTCCGGAAATTGTCGTGACAGGCCTTGCAACTGGCGGCGGCCGCGCCGTACGCGGTCCGCACCTGGGCCAGATCGCCGGTGTCGGCCGCCGCCACCAGCTTGTCGATATCGCCGTGCAGACGCTCCTGGCCCTGCTTGAACCTGGCGTTGTCGGACCAGACCGCGGGCTTGGCGCCGCCGCCTTCGGTTCCCGGGCCGAATGCGCTCCACGGCAGTTTGGACATCATGGCCACGATGGCCACGTCGGCCTTCACCTGGGCCGGGTCGTAGGGCTGCTGGCCGCGCACGACCGGCGCGATGCGGCCGAAGTGGTTGGACATCACGGTAAGCGCCGACTGGCGATACTTGACGGCGTCCTCGGGCTTGGCGAACTGGGCGGCGGCGGTGGCGGGCAGCAGCATGGGGGCGGCAGCGATACAGGCGACGGACAGTACGCGCAAAAGTCTCTTCATCAGGGGCTCCTGGGTAGGACGGACGGGGGAGGGTCTACCGGACGATAGACCGGTCGGACAACGATTCCAACGTGTTCGATGCGCGCGGCGCGCCAGGGTTCCCGGGATGTGGGCGCCGGCGCCCACATCCCGGCGGGCTACGACAGCTCGCGGGCGAGCTTGGCCGCCAGGCCGATGTAGTTGCGCGGGGTCATCGCCAGCAAACGGGCCTTGGGCTCGTCGGGCAGGTCCAGCCCCAGGATGAATTCGCGCAGCGCCTCTTCGCTGATGCCCTTGCCCCGGGTCAGCGCCTTCAATTGCTCGTAGGGCTGCGGCAAGCCATAGCGCCGCATGACGGTCTGCACGGGTTCGGCCAGCACTTCCCAGCAGGCGTCCAGGTCGGCGTCGATGGCCGCGCCGTTGATCTCCAGCTTGTCGAGCCCGCGCACGCAGGCGTCGTAGGCCACCAGGCAGTAGCCGAAGGCCACGCCCAGGTTGCGCAGCACGGTGGAGTCGGTCAGGTCGCGCTGCCAGCGGGAAACGGGCAGCTTGTCGGCCAGGTGGCGCAGCGTGGCGTTGGCGAGCCCCAGGTTGCCTTCGGAGTTCTCGAAGTCGATGGGGTTGACCTTGTGCGGCATGGTGGACGAGCCGATCTCGCCTTCCTTCAGGCGCTGCTTGAAATAGCCCAGCGCGATGTAGCCCCAGATGTCGCGGTTCACGTCGAGCAGGATCACGTTGGCCCGCGCCACGGCGTCGAACAGCGCGGCCATCCAGTCGTGCGGTTCGATCTGGATGGTGTGGCGGTTCTGCGTCAGGCCCAGGCCCTGGAGCACCTTGGCGCTGAAGGCTTCCCAGTCGATCTCGGGATAGGCGGACAGGTGGGCGTTGAAGTTGCCGGTGGCGCCGTTGAGCTTGGCCAGCGGCTCCACGCGCTCGATCTCGGCGATGGCCCGGCCCAGGCGCGCCGCCATGTTGGCGAATTCCTTGCCCATGGTGGTGGGACTGGCGGGCTGGCCGTGGGTACGCGACAGCAGCGGCTGGTCGGCATGCTGTTCGGCCAGGGCCGCCAGCTTGTCGTAGGCCTTGCGCAGCGCCGGCACGAGGGCCTGGTCGCGCGCGGCGCGCAGCATCAGCGCGTGCGAGGTGTTGTTGATGTCTTCCGACGTGCACGCGAAGTGGATGAACTCGGCCGCGGCGGACAGCTCGGCGTTGTCGGCCACTTTTTCCTTGAGCCAGTACTCCACCGCCTTCACGTCATGGTTGGTGGTGCGCTCGATGTCCTTGATGCGGGCGGCGTCGGATTCGGAGAATTCCGCCACCAGTTCCGCCAGCCGCTGGCGCGCGGCAACGGAGAAGGGTTGCAATTCGGGCAGTCCCGCGTCGGACAGCGCCACCAGCCACGCGACCTCGACCTGCACCCGGTGATGCATGAAGCCGGCTTCGGACAAGAGCGGGCGCAGGAGCGCGCCGCGGCTGGCATAGCGGCCGTCCAGCGGCGACAATGCATTGAGGGGGGTCAGCTGGTCGGAAGTCTTCATAAGCGCTTGAAAGTAAAAAGAAATTGTAGCACCGCAGCATATCCGGGGACGGGTCCGGATGGTATACTCCGCGGCCCATCCATGCCCGCCGGCCGGCCCTGATTTTAGGACCACCCGGCTCTTGCTCTATGAAACTTATCGGCTCGTTGGCCAGCCCCTTCGTCCGCAAAGTCCGCATCGTCCTGGCAGACAAGAAACTCGACTACCAGTTCGAGCAGGAAAACGTGTGGGCGGCGGACACCCGCATCCAGGACTCCAACCCGCTGGGCAAGGTCCCCTGCCTGATCATGGAGGACGGCGGCGCGGTCTTCGATTCCCGCGTCATCGTCGAGTACCTGGATACGATCACGCCCGTCTGCCGGCTGCTGCCCCCCTCGGGCCGCGAGCGCTCCGAGGTCAAGTGCTGGGAAGCCCTGGCCGACGGCCTGCTGGACGCCGCCGTGCTGATCCGCGCCGAATATACCCAGCGCCCCGAGGCGCTGCGCAGCGAGAGCTGGATCGCGCGCCAGCAGGGCAAGATCGACGCCGCCTTGGATGCCATGGAAACCGGCCTGGGCGAAAAGCCCTTCTGTGCCGGCAACAGCTACACGCTGGCCGACGTCGCGGTGGGCTGCGCGCTGGGCTACCTGGACTTCCGCTACCCCGAGCGCGACTGGCGCGACGGCCATCCGAACCTGGCCCGCCTGGCCGAAAAACTGGCGCAGCGCCCTTCCTTCGCCGACACCGATCCGCGCCGGGGCTGATCCCGGCCCGTCCGCTCCGCGCTGCTATGCTTGACTCCGTTGCAGCCCCAAGGAGTCTCGCATGTCCTGGTTTGCCCCCCGATACACCACGTTATGGCTGGCCGTCCTGGGCACCGCGGGCTTCGGCCTGCTGGCCGCGGACGACGCGGACTGGGGCATCCCGGCGCTGATATTCGCGGCGCTGCTGGCGCTGGGTATCGTCGATCTCCTGCAGCGCAAGCACGCCATCCGCCGCAACTATCCCATCCTGGGCAACCTGCGTTTCCTGTTCGAATTCATCCGTCCCGAACTGCGCCAGTACTTTTTCGAGGACGACACCAAGGCCGCGCCGTTCTCGCGCAACCAGCGCTCCATCGTCTACCAGCGCGCCAAGCAGGACATCGACAAGCGCCCGTTCGGCACCCAGGAAGACGTGTACGAACGCCGCTACGAATGGATCAACCACTCGATGGCCCCGGTGCACATCGAGAACTTCGATTTCCGCGTGGCGGTGGGCGGACCGGACTGTACCCAGCCCTACAGCGCCTCGATCTTCAACATCTCGGCCATGAGCTTCGGCGCGCTGTCCGCCAACGCGGTGACGGCGCTCAACACCGGCGCCCGCAAGGGCAATTTCGCGCACGACACCGGCGAAGGCGGCATCAGCCGCTACCACCGCGCGCCGGGCGGCGACCTGGTCTGGAACATCGGCTCCGGCTACTTCGGCTGCCGCGACGCGGACGGCAGCTTCAGCGAGGAAGCCTTCGTGGCCAACGCCACCTCGCCGCAGGTGCGCATGATAGAAATCAAGCTGTCACAAGGCGCCAAGCCGGGCCATGGCGGCATCCTGCCGGGCGCCAAGGTCACGCCCGAGATCGCCGAGGCGCGGGGCGTGCTGGTGGGCGTGGACTGTAATTCTCCCTCGCGCCACGGCGCCTTCTCCACGCCCATCGGCCTGATGCAATTCGTGGCGCGCCTGCGCCGGCTCTCGGGCGGCAAGCCCGTGGGCTTCAAGCTGTGCGTGGGCCATCCCTGGGAATGGTTCGCCATCGTCAAGGCCATGCTGCAAACCGGCATCACGCCCGACTTCATCGTGGTGGACGGCGCCGAAGGCGGAACCGGCGCGGCGCCCGTGGAATTCACCGACCACGTCGGCGTGCCGCTGCAGGACGGCCTCCTGCTGGTCCACAACACCCTGGTCGGCGTGAACCTGCGCGACCGGATACGCATAGGCGCCTCGGGCAAGATCATCACCGCCTTCGACATCGCGCGCACGCTGGCGCTGGGCGCCGACTGGTGCAACAGCGCGCGGGGCTTCATGTTCTCGCTGGGTTGCATCCAGGCCCAGGCCTGCCATACCGACCGGTGCCCCACGGGCGTCACCACGCAGGATCCGCTGCGGCAACAGGCGCTGGTGGTGCCGGACAAGGCCGAGCGGGTCTACAACTTCCACCGCAACACCCTGCGCGCCCTGAGCGAACTGGTGTCGGCCGCGGGCCTGGACCATCCATCCAAGCTGAGCGCCGAGCACATCGTGCGCCGGATATCGGGCAACGAAGTCAAGCTGCTGGCCAGCCTCTTTCCCTTCCTGAAGCGCGGCGAGCTGCTGGCCGGCACGCCGCCCTACGAGGTCTACCGGAAATACTGGCCCATGGCCCAGGCCGAGTCCTTCGAGGCCATGCTGCCCCAGACCCAGGCCGCTTCCTGACCGCGGCCGCCTACCCCTCGCTCCCCTTCCGGCCGCCCGGCAGGAAGGCAGCGACGGATATCAGGCTTCGGCCGTGACCGGGTTGCGCAGCAGGCCGACCTTCTCGATCTCGATCTCCACCACGTCGCCCGGCTTCATCCAGACCTGCGGATTGCGTGCCTGGCCCACGCCGGCGGGCGTGCCCATGACGATCACGTCGCCCGGCTCCAGGGTCAGCACTTCGGTCAGCAGCTCGATGGTCTCGGGGATGTCGAAGATCATGTCGCTGGTGTTGGCATCCTGCATGACCTGGCCGTTCAGGCGGCACTTGATCGACAAGCCCTTGGCGGCGGCAGGCAGCTCGTCGGCGGTGACCAGGTGCGGGCCGAAGGCGCCCGTGGCGTCGAAGTTCTTGCCGATGGTCCACTGCGGCGTGCGCTTCTGGTAGTCGCGCACCGAGATGTCGTTGAAGCAGGCATAGCCGAACACGAGGTCCATGGCCTGGTCGCGCTTGACGTGGCGGCCGGCCTTGCCGATCACCACGGCCAGCTCGGCCTCGTAGTCGAACTTGTCGGACACGCGCGGACGCACCGTGGGTTCGCCGTGGGCCAGCAGCGAGGTGGCGCCGCGGAAGAAGAACCAGGGGTATTCGGGCTTGTCGCGGCCGCCTTCCTTGGCGTGGTCGAAATAGTTCAGGCCCAGGCAGATGATCTTGCCGGGGCGGGGCACCACGGGCGCGTAGGCGATCGAGTCGGCCGGCAGGCGCGGAGCCGACGACGCGATGGCGGCCTTGGCAGCGGCCTGGAGGTCGACGCCGGCCTGCAGCGCGGCACCCAGGTCCGCCGGGACCTGCGGCTGGGCCTGGTTCAGGTCGATGATGCCGTCATCGGCCAGCACGCCCAGGCGCACGGCGCCATCTTTGCGGAAACTCACGAATTTCATCTCTAACTCCGATAGTGGGGTGAAAACGCGCGTGCCTGCACGCGCAAAGACGCCTGCCCCGCGGGGCGGTCATTCCTTCGGCTTCGCCATTTTATATACATTTTCTTGGAACGCAATTTTTTATACATATTTTCTTCCAAGACGGGGTTTTATACACTTTCATATAAAATCCACCGGCCGGCACCCACGCACGGCCGCCCCGCAACGGGCTTCATGGAGTTCTCGTGGCTAAGACCCCCGCCCCACCGGCCGATCCCGGCGCCCCCGCCGCCACCCTGGCCACCTCGCTGTACGACCGCATGCGCGCCGATCTGCTGGCGGGCCGGTTGCTGCCGCCCGGGCGCAAGCTGCAGATCGAATTCCTGAGCCATCACTACGGCGCCGGCCAGACCCCCGTGCGCGAGGCGCTGAACCGGCTGACCGCCGACGGCCTGGTGGAGCAGCGCGACCAGCGCGGCTTCGCCGTGGCGGCGGTCAGCCCCGCCGACCTGGTGGAGATCACCAATACCCGCTGCTGGCTGGAAGAGATTGCCCTGCGCAAGTCCATGGCGTCGGGCTCCGCGCAATGGGAAGAGGACCTGGTCCTGGCCTTCCATCGCCTGTCCAAGACGCCACGCTCCCTGCGGGACGACCGCTTCGAGGCCAACGCGGAATGGGAACAGCGCCACCGGGCCTTCCACCGGGCGCTGATAGGCGGGTGCGGGTCGCGCTGGCTGATCGGCTTCTGCGAACAGTTGGCGGACCAGTTGTACCGCTATCGCCAGTTGTCGGTGCAGAAGATCTTCCCCGACCGTCCGATCCAGGCCGAACATGAAGCCCTGATGGAAGCCATCACGGCGGGCGACGCCGACCGGGCCGTGGCGCTGCTGACCGAGCACTACCAGAAGACCGCGCGCATCGTGCTGGATGACCCCGAGGCCTTCGAGGGATAGCCGGCCGCGCCGGCGCCCCCCTTTGATAAAATCCCCCATGGATCCGAACGAGTACCCTCCATGGTCTGGACGCCCCGAGTCACCGTCGCCGCCGTGATCGAGCGCGACGGCAAGTTTCTGGTCATCGAGGAAGACACCGGCGACGGCGTCAGGCTGAACCAGCCGGCCGGCCACCTCGAAGCCGGCGAGTCGCTCGAGTGCGCCGTCAGGCGCGAAACCCTGGAAGAGACCGCGCATCCCTTCGTACCGTCGGGATGGCTGGGCACGTACCTGTGGCGCCCCGAAGCCGCCGATGCGCCGACTTTCCTGCGCTTCGCCTTCGTGGGCGAGGCAGGCCAGCCGATTCCCGGCCGCGCCCTGGACGAAGGCATACGCCGCGCGTTCTGGATCTCCGCCGACGAACTGCGCGCCCGGCAGGCCGAGCACCGCAGTCCGCTGGTCATGCGCTGCGTGGACGACTATCTGCGCGCGCGGGCGTCGGGCCGGCCGTGGCTGGCGCTGGACGCGCTCTACACACATACGGCAATCGTGGATACGCATCATGGCAAGCAGTAAGGGACGCATCGTAGTGGGCATGTCCGGCGGCGTGGATTCGTCGGTCAGCGCCTGGCTGCTGAAACAGCAGGGCTACGAGGTGGTCGGCCTCTTCATGAAGAACTGGGAGGACGACGACGATTCCGAGTACTGCTCGACCCGCCAGGACTGGCTGGACGCCGCCAGCGTGGCCGACGTGATCGGCATCGACATCGAGGCGGTGAACTTCGCCGCCGAATACAAGGACCGCGTGTTCGCGGAATTCCTGCGCGAATATTCGGCCGGCCGCACGCCCAACCCCGACGTGCTGTGCAACGCCGAGATCAAGTTCAAGGCCTTCCTGGACCATGCCATGCGCATGGGCGCCGAACACATCGCCACCGGCCACTACGCGCGCGTGCGCCGCGTCGAGTCGGGACCGCAGGCGGGCCGCCATCAATTGCTCAAGGCCCTGGACGGCACCAAGGACCAGAGCTATTTCCTGCACCGGCTGAACCAGGAACAACTGTCGCGCACGGTGTTCCCGCTGGGCGAGATCCGCAAGACCGAGGTGCGGCGCATCGCTCATGAGCTTGGCCTGTCCAATGCCGCCAAGAAGGACTCCACCGGCATCTGCTTCATTGGCGAACGCCCGTTCCGCGAGTTCCTGAACCGCTACCTGCCCACCCAGCCCGGCCCCATCCTGACGTCCGAAGGCCAGCGCGTGGGCCGGCACGTCGGGCTGTCGTTCTACACGCTGGGCCAGCGCAAGGGCCTGGGCATAGGCGGCGTGAAGGGCCGCCAGCAGGAGGACGGCACCGCGGACGCCTGGTACGTGGCGAAGAAGGACCTGGCGTCCAACACGCTATACGTGGTGCAGGGCCACGACCATCCCTGGCTGCTGAGCCACGCCTTGCAAGCCCAGCAAGCCTCCTGGATCGCCGGCGAGCCCCCCGCCCCCGGCACCTACGGCGCCAAGACCCGTTACCGCCAACCCGACGCCGCCTGCACGCTGCAGCACGCCCAGGGCGAAGCCTTCGAGCTGGGCTTCCCCGAAGCGCAGTGGGCCGTCACCCCGGGCCAGTCCGCCGTCCTCTACGATGGCGAAGTCTGCCTGGGCGGCGGAATCATTGCCCTCCCCTCTTGCCCTTCGGGCGCCCGCTGAAGGGGGCGGCGCAAGGGGCTACCTCAACCCCGGCATGTCGAAGCCCAGTTCCTCCAGCTTGCCGATCAGCTCCGCCTCTTGCTCCCCCGGCAGCTCGGTCAACGGCGGCCGCACGGCGCGCCAGGCCTGGTCTTGCGCGAAATAAGAGATGATCGCCTTCAGCGCCGGGATCATCGAATACTTCTGCACCAGTTCGCGAGTCTGGGTGACCTTCTGCTGCAGCGCTTCGGCGTCGGGACCCTGCCAGTTGGCGTAGAGCTGGCTGATGGGACCCGGGTTGATGTTGCCGGTGGCCGTGATGCAGCCCTTGCCGCCCGCGCGCAGGCCGCGCAGCAGCAGTGTTTCGCTGGCGGGGAAGACGTCGAAGCCGGTCGAGGCGAAGGCGTCGATGACGGACTTGGAGTAGTTCCAGTCGCCGGACGAGTCCTTCAGGCCCACGACGGTGTCGGGATAGGCCTTGATCAGGCGCTCGATCAGCGGCAGCGAGATCGGCACCTGCGACACGGGCGGGATGTGATACAGGTAGACGCGCAGCGCCGAGTCGCCGACGTTCTCGATGACCTGGCTGTAGTAGCGGAACAGGCCCTCGTCGGGCACGCTCTTGTAGAAGAACGGCGGCAGCATCAACACGCCGGCCGCGCCGTGCTTGACGGCGGCGGCGGTCAGTTGCGAGGCCTCGGGCACCGAGCAGGCGCCGGTGCCCGGCATCAGCTTGGCGCCGGGGATGCCGTCGGCGACGAGCCTGCCCATCAATTCGATCTTCTCGGTGGCCGACAGCGAGTTGGCCTCGCTGTTGGTGCCGAAGATGGCCAGGCCGGCGCAGCCGCTGTCGAGCAGCCACTGGCAATGGCGGGCGAAGCGGTCGGCATCGGGCAGCATGTCGGGCTGGAACGGCGTGACGACCGGGGCAAGCAGGCCTTGCAGGCGGGGAGGTGCGGACATGTCTCTCTTCCTTCTTACGGGGGGTTGATCATTCATGGGGCTGGGCGCCACGTTGGTCGATGAAACGGCAACCCCTCCAGGGCACAGCGGATCCGGCTCCGCCGGGCCGCCAGTGCCGCCCCTCGAGGGGCGCGCGCAAGCGCGTAGGGGTGGGCTCCATCCTCAGTGGGCTTGGATGCGTTGCAGGCGGGCCATCGCGTTGCTCATGTGGGCATGGGCGGCCTGCCGGGCGGCTGCGGGGTCGTGCGCGGCGATGGCCTCGTAGATGGCTTCGTGTTCCATCGTGATGTCGGTCAGCCAGCCGGCCAGCTCGCAATTGCGGCGGCTGATGGAAAGCTGGTTGCGGGTATGGCGTTCCAGGAACTCGAAGAAATCGTCGTAGACCGGGTTGTTGGCGGCGCGCGCGATGGCCCGGTGGAACAGGATGTCTTCCTCGACCCCGTCGCCGCCGCGCAGGCTGGCCTGGTTCAGGACTTTCAACGCCTGGCGGATCTCCTTGACCTGCGCCGGGGTCGCGCGGGCGGCTGCCAGGGCGGCGGCCTCGGTCTCCACGCCTATCCGCAGCTCGAACACCTGCTGCACGACGGCGTTCGCCTCTTGCCGCTCGCCGCCGATGCGGAACGGCCGGCCCGCTGGTGTGGCCGCGACGAAGGCCCCCAGCCCCTGGCGCGTCGTGACCAGGCCATCGGACTTCAGGCGCGCGATGGCCTCGCGCACCACGGTGCGGCTGACGCCGAAATCGGCGGCCAGGCGTTCTTCGGTGGGCAGGCGGCTGCCGGCCTCGCGCTCGCCCGACACGATCTGCGTGGCGAGCACTTCGCTGAGCTGCTCGGCCAGGTTGCTGCTGCGCAAGGGAGTCGATGACATGCGAAGGCGTGACCGGGGAAGGTTCAAAGCACACATATTGCCCGGTTATCATACAACCCGTCAACCTGGGGACGGCCGCCGGCCGGTGCTGCCGGCCCTGCCCGGCGCGGCCGATTTGACCGGGCATGCTAGGATGCTCCGGGCGACGCGAGGGGAATCGCCACAGGCCGCGCAAGACGGCAACGCCCTTGCGTTCGACCGCCACAACGCAACGAGGAGAATCTCATGAAGATTGGGGTCCCGACTGAAATCCGGCCGGGGGAGACACGTGTTGCCGCAACGCCGGAAACCGTGAAGAAAATGTCGGCAGGCGGCAACCAGGTACTGGTGCAGGCCGGCGCCGGACGGCTGGCCAGCTTCCCCGACGAAGCCTATGCCGCCGCGGGCGCCACGCTGGTGCCCGATGCCGCGCAGGTCTACGCGCAGGCCGAACTGGTGCTGAAAGTCCAGGCGCCGCAGGAGTCCGAGCTGGCGCAACTGCGCGCGGGCCAGATCCTGCTGGGCATGCTGAACCCCTTTGACGCCGAAGGCCTGGAGAAACTCGCCGCCACCGGCGTGACCGGCTTCTCGCTCGAGGCCGCGCCGCGCATCACGCGCGCGCAAAGCCTGGACGTGCTGTCCTCGCAGGCCAACATCGCGGGCTACAAGGCGGTCATCGTCGCGGCCGACCACTACGGCCGCTTCATGCCCATGCTGATGACCGCCGCCGGCACCGTCAAGGCCGCGCGCGTCGTCGTGCTGGGCGCCGGCGTGGCGGGACTGCAGGCCATCGCCACCGCCAAGCGGCTGGGCGCGGTGGTCGAGGCCTCGGACGTGCGGCCCGCCGCCAAGGAACAGATCGAATCGCTGGGCGCCAAGTTCATCGACGTGCCCTACGAGACCGACGAGGAACGCGAGATCGCCCAGGGCGTGGGCGGCTACGCCCGGCCCATGCCGGCGGCATGGATGGCGCGCCAGGCGGCGCTGGTGGCCGAACGCTGCAAGCAGGCCGACATCGTCATCACGACCGCGCTGATCCCGGGCCGCCCCGCGCCCGTGCTCGTCAGCGAGGAAACCGTGGCCGGCATGAAGCCGGGCTCGGTCATCGTCGACCTGGCGGTGGAACGCGGCGGCAACTGCCCGCTGTCCCGGCCCGACCAGGTGGTCGAGGCGCACGGCGTGAAGATCGTCGGCTACACCAACCTCGCCGCGCAGGTGGCGACCGACGCGTCCGCCCTGTATGCCCGCAACCTGCTGGACTTCCTGAAGCTGGTGGTCGCCCAGGACGGCGCTCCCGCCATCCAGCGCGAAGACGAGATCGTTGCCGCCTGCATGGTGTGCGACGCCAACCGCGTGCTGAGGAACAAGTAATGGAACTCATCGACCATACCATCATCAACCTCATCATCTTCGTGCTGGCCATCTACGTGGGCTACCACGTGGTCTGGAACGTCACGCCGGCCCTGCACACCCCGCTGATGGCCGTCACCAACGCCATCTCCGCCATCATCATCGTCGGCGCCATGCTGGCCGCGGCGCTGACCGACACCGGCCTGGGCAAGACCATGGGCGTGCTGGCCGTCGCGCTGGCCGCGGTCAACGTGTTCGGCGGCTTCCTGGTCACGCGGCGCATGCTCGAGATGTTCCGCAAGAAGCCCAAGGCCGCCCCGGCCGACGCCGCCAAGCAGGAGGCCCGCTGATGCTATCGCTCAACGTCGTCACCCTGCTCTACCTGATCGCCTCGGTGTGCTTCATCCAGGCGCTCAAGGGCCTGTCGCACCCCACGACCTCGCGCATGGGCAATACCTTCGGCATGGTCGGCATGGCCATCGCCGTGCTGACCACCGCCGCCCTGATCGGCAAGCTCGCCGCCGAGCCCCTGGCCGGCCTGGGCTGGGTCGTGCTGGGCCTGCTGGTGGGCGGCACCGCCGGCACCATCATGGCCAAGCGCGTGGAAATGACCAAGATGCCCGAGCTGGTCGCCTTCATGCACAGCATGATCGGCCTGGCCGCGGTGTTCATCGCCATCGCGGCGGTGGCCGAGCCGCATGCCTTCGGCATTGCCGATCCGGGCATCCCCATTCCCACCGGCAACCGCATCGAGCTGTTCATCGGCACCTTCGTGGGCGCGATCACCTTCTCCGGATCGGTCATCGCCTTCGGCAAGCTGTCGGGGCGCTACAAGCTGCGCGTGTTCCGTGGCGCGCCGGTGGTGTTCGCCGGCCAGCACATGCTGAACCTGCTGCTGGCCGTCGTCATGGTCGGATGCGGCATCTGGTTCGCGGTCACCCAGGAGTGGACCCCGTTCGTCATCATGACGGCCATCGCCTTCGTGCTGGGCGTGCTCATCATCATCCCCATCGGCGGCGCCGACATGCCCGTCGTGGTGTCGATGCTGAACAGCTACTCCGGGTGGGCGGCGGCCGGCATCGGCTTCTCGCTCAACAACCCCATGCTGATCATCGCCGGCTCGCTGGTGGGCTCGTCGGGCGCGATCCTGTCCTACATCATGTGCAAGGCGATGAACCGGTCGTTCTTCAACGTGATCCTGGGCGGCTTCGGCGGCGACGCCTCGGCGGCCGGCGCAGCGGGCGAACAGCAGCAGCGCAGCGTCAAGTCGGGCAGCCCCGACGATGCCTCCTTCATGCTGACCAACGCCGAGACCGTGGTGATCGTGCCGGGCTACGGCCTGGCCGTGGCGCGCGCACAGCATGCGCTGAAGGAACTCACCACCAAGCTGACCGAGAAGGGCGTGAACGTGAAGTACGCGATCCATCCGGTGGCCGGCCGCATGCCGGGGCACATGAACGTGCTGCTGGCGGAAGCCGAAGTGCCGTATGACCAGGTGTTCGAAATGGAGGACATCAACTCCGAGTTCGGCCAGGTCGACGTGGTGCTGGTGCTGGGCGCGAACGACGTGGTGAACCCCGCCGCGAAGAACGATCCCAAGTCCCCCATCGCGGGCATGCCCATCCTCGAGGCCTACAAGGCACGCACCATCATCGTCAACAAGCGGTCGATGGCGGCGGGCTACGCGGGCCTGGACAACGAGCTGTTCTATCTCGACAAGACCATGATGGTGTTCGGCGACGCGAAGAAGGTCGTCGAGGACATGGTCAAGGCGGTCGAGTAGCACCCGCCGTCCTGCCGCCCTGAAAAAGCGCGCGCAGGACGGCGATCAACGCCATCGGCTGGTCCAGCATCAGGTAATGGTGGGCCTGTGGCACGACCACGGGCCCACGCCCATGCCGCAGATGCGCCACGATGCGCTCGGCGTCCTCCTGCCGGATGACACTGCTGAATTCCCCCCGCACGTAGTCCACGGGAATCTCCAGGCCGGCGAGCAGTTCCGACATGTCTCCCTCGTGCGGGCCCGGCGGCAGGTGGGGATCGAATTTCCACAGCCAGCCGCCCTGCTGCCGCCTGAGCGCATGGCGGGCGACGTGATCGACCAGGAACGCGTTGTCGCAGGGTTGCGGCGGCGTCAGCCGGTACCGGGCGCGCGCGCTGGCGAAGTCCGGATACGGTTCGAGCCGGGGACGCCTGGGCGGCGCGGCGTGGCTGGGTGGACTGTCGGCCAGGCGGCAGATGCTGTCCACCGCCACGACGTGCCGGATCCGGTCGGGAAAATCCGCGGCGGCGCGCAGGGCGCGTGCGCCGCCGAAGCTATGCCCCACCACGACCGCCGGCCCCAGCGCCGCATGCTCGATCACGGCGCCGATGTCGGCCGCGAAGCCCTGCGCGGTGTAGGCGGCACGGTGGCCGCTGTCGCCCATGCCCGACAAGTCCATGGACACGACCCGGAAGGCGTCGGCGAAGTACGGGGCGATGAAATCCCAGTAGCGGGCGTGCGCGCGGTAGCCATGCACGAACAACAGGCCGGGCTTGTGGGTGTGCTCGAGCCCCCAGGCCAGATAGTGCAGGCGCGCGCCATCGGCCATGACCCAGCATGATTCGGCCGGCCGGGCCATGGCGCGCAGATACCAGTCGGGTCCGGCCGAGGGCGCCGCCGCTTCGCTCGCCTGCACCGCTCAGTCCAGGCGGGCTCGGGGTTGCGCGCCGGCGGCATTGAGGACGGATGCATGGCGGCTGGACGCGGCGATGTCCAGGCGGGCCTGGGCGACCTCTTGCATATGCCGGGCGATGGTGGCGCGGCGCTCGGCCAGCACCAACCGCTTGGTCAGGCGATTGGCATGGAAGGAATTGCCTGCCAGCTTGCGCGCCAGCGCCAAGGCTTCGGCATAGGGATCGGCGGCGACCCGGTTCACCAGGCGGATGGCCTGCGCTTCTTCGGCCGAGTAGGCCCGGCCGGTCAGCATGATCTCGAGCGCGGCCGCTTCGCCCACCAGGCCGGGCAACGTGATGTCGCTGATGCCGGATAGCATGCCGTGTTCGACTTCGGGGAAGGACAGGCGCGCGTCCGGGCCGGCGATGCGCAGATCGCAATGGATGGCCAGCGTCAGGCCAAAACCGATGACATAGCCATGCAGGGCGGCGACCACGGGCTTGGTGAGTTCCACGCCCACGGACGGAATCGCGTTGGCCAGGATGTCGGTGCCGACGGTGCCGCCGGTCTCTTTCATCGCCTTGAAATCGGAGCCGGCCGAGAATGCCCGGGGGCCTGCCCCCCGCATCACCACGGCCCGGACCTCGTCACGCGCCTCGGCCTGCCGCCATATGTCCGCCAGCGCCTGCTTGTGCGCGGCGTCCAGCGCATTCAGCCGCTCGGGACGATTCAGCGTGACGACGAACACGCCATCGCCCATGCCTTCGAATTCGATGCTCATCGATTGCTCCGCCGTGCCCCGGTTGCAAGGCACATCCTGGACGATTTTAGGAAGAGTTTGTATAGAGCACAACTTGTGTTTATTATGAACATATCGCCCTTCATCGCCCGCCATGAGCATCCCCGCGCTTCTCGAACAAGCCCGCCGGGCCTGGCCCGACCGCTGCGCCCTGATCGACGCGGACAGCGGCCGAAGCTACGGCTTTCCCGAACTGGTGGGCGAAGTGTTCGCCTTCTCGCACCGGCTGCTCGCGGCGTTCGACACCCGGCCGGGCGACCGCGTCGCGCTGCTGGGAGACGCAACGCCGGCTTTCCTGTTCGCCGACTATGGCGTGATGAGCGCGGGCCGCGTCCGGGTATCGCTGGACCCTGCCCTCGACCCGGCCGAACACCTCGCCCAGTTGCACGACTCCGGCGCGAAGGTGCTGCTGTACTGCCCGTCGCACGCCGACCGGGTGCAGGCGCTGCGACCGGGCCTGCAGGACTGCGGCATCGATGCCCGTCCGCTCGACAGCCTGGCGGGCGAAGCCGGGGCGGCCACGACCGGCCTGCATCCACCTGTCCCATGCGAACCGGACCGGATCGCGGCGCTGAACTACACGGGCGGCACCACGGGCATGCCCAAGGCCGTCGTGCATACGCACGGCAGCTATGCAGCGGCCCTTCACAACATCGTGGCGGCGCGCCGGCCATGGACGGGCGACCGGATGCTGAACATGCGGCCGCTCTGGCCGATCGCGGCGATATCGCTGCTGGCCCATCTGCTGCAAGGCGGCACGCTCATCCTCGGCGGCCATTTCGAGCCCCGGCGCTTTCTCGAGCTGGCGGCGCGATACCGGCCGACCTGCACATCGCTGGTCCCCACGCACCTGGTCCGCATCCTCAGGGTGCTGCCCGACGTGCACGTCGATCTCGGCTCGCTGGCCTGCATCGAAATCGGCGCCGCCGCCATGCCGCCGGAACTGTTCGAGCAGGCAGTGGCCGCCTTCGGTCCCGTTTTTTCCGTCATCTATGGGCTGACCGAAGCACCGTGGACCTGCTATCGGCCGCCGTCCGCCGCCTCCGAACTGCTGGCCGATCCGGCCGGCACGCTGGGACTGGTCGGCCCCACGACCGACCGCGCCGAAATCGCCATCGGCGACGGCCGTACCGTCCTGCCCGCGGGCACGGTCGGCGAAGTGCTGATACGCGGCGGCCACGTCATGCAAGGCTATTGGAACCAGCCGGAGCTGACGGCTGCCGTGCTGGACGGCGCATGGTTCCACACCGGCGACCTGGGCTGTCTCGACGCCCGGGGCCGATTGCGCATACAGGGACGAGCCAAGGCCATCATCCGCACGGGCGGTAAATCGGTGCAGCCGGCCGAGGTGGAGCAGGTGCTGTGCAGCCATCCTTCGGTGCTCGAAGCCGCGGTCGTCGGCATCGCGGACCCCGAGTGGGGAGAAATCGTCGCCGCCGCCATCGTCGCGCGGCCCGGCTCCCGCCCCAGCCACGACGAGCTGGCGGCGTTCTGCCGGGAACGCCTGTCCGCGCACAAGCGCCCCAAGCGCACGGTGTTCATGGACGCCCTGCCGCGCTCCCATTACGGTAAAGTGTTGACCCGGAAGGTCCAGGACGCGATCGCCGCCGCCCGCCAAGACTGAACTCCCTTTAGCGTGAACAGGCCCTAGCCTTGCAGACGACGCCAGAACACCGCCAGCCGGATGCCGACAGCACCGGACGGGTGCAATCCATAGACCGCGCCTTCATGGTGCTGCGCGAACTGGCCAGCACGCCCCAGGGCGCCACGGCGCTGGACCTGTCGC
The DNA here is from genome assembly GCF_039523035.1 of Pigmentiphaga daeguensis. NCBI lineage: Bacteria > Pseudomonadati > Pseudomonadota > Betaproteobacteria > Burkholderiales > Alcaligenaceae > Pigmentiphaga > Pigmentiphaga daeguensis. The sequence goes on from NZ_BAAAEN010000018.1 coordinate 54,552, forward strand.
GCCGCACGGGCATAGAACGGACCACCGTCCATCGCCTGCTCAAGACACTCGTGCACTGGGACATGGTCACGGCCGACGACGGCGCCTATGCCTTGGGCCCCGAGTGCCTGCTGTTCGCCACGGCGCACGCCAGCCGGCTCAACGTGCGGCGCGCGGCGCTGCCCTACGCGGTCGAACTGCAGGAGAAAGTCCTGCACGGCCGTTCCGCGCTGGTGTCGATCTCGGTGCCGGCGCGCGACCGGGTCATCATCGTCGAACGCATCTGGACGCCGCGCACGCCGATGAACGTCATCATCGATATCGGCAACCAGTTCCCTATCGACGATTGCGCCAGCGGCAAAGCCATCCTGTCCACGTATGCCGACGACCTGTGCCTGGCCACGCTGGGCCAGGCCCGTTTCGACAAGGTCCGCCCCGCGCTGCGGAAAATCCGCCAGGCAGGGGGATTCTGCGCCACCGTGGGCCAGTACAAGCGCGGGCTGGCCTCGCTCGCCTGCCCCTTCCAAGGACGAAGCCCGGCGGCGCTCGGCGCCATCGTCGTCTCCGGACTGGACCTGGATGACTGCCTGGACACGGGCTCGTCGCTGGCACAGCACCTGTACCGAGCGTGCGAGAACGTCTCGTCCGCGCTCCAGCACGGCTGACGCCGCGCGGCCGTCAGGCCGCCGGGTAGCGGCGCGGCCGCAGTCCCGCCTGGAACCAGTTGATCAGCGATACGCCGTCGAACACCGGAATGCCGAAGCGCTCCGCGATGTCGGCGCTGAACGGCGTCATGTTGGCGCACTCGGACACGATGGCGCCGACGTCCGGATGGCGGTCCAGCAGCCGCTCGGCGGCCTGGAGCACCTCGACACGCATCGCCTCGTGGCGCGGCACGACATCGCCCGACTTGATGGCGGTGACGAATACCGAGTCGGCCGGCATGCCCTCGACGGGCGTGCCGGCATCCACGCCCACCGCCTCCAGGTGCGAGGCATGCAGGCTCTCCTTGCTGAAGGTCAGTATCCCCACCCGCTTGTCCGGCGCGATCAGGCGCTGCGCCAGCGGAACCTGGAGCAGGCTGCTGGAGGCCACGGGCACGCCGCAGGCCGCCGCCAGTTCCCGCTGGTACAAGGCCAGGAAACCGCAAGTCGTGGCGATGCCGTCGACGCCGCCGGCGACCAGGTCCCGCGCCGCGGCCTTGAAGTCGTCCAGCAACCCCGAGGATTCCAGCGCCATCATCTTGTCCGGCGTCGCGCCTTCGACGATGCGGTACTGCACGGGGAAGTCCCAGGTACCCGCATGGCCGACATCGCCCGGCAGGCGGCAAAACCCGGTCTTGACCATCAGGATGCCGACGGTCACGCCGTGGAAAGTCTTCTTGCGTCCAGCCACCGTTGTTCCCCCGTCCCGATCACTTGGGTTCGATCTTCGCATCCGCGACAGCCTGCGCGTACTTCTTGCTTTCCTGCCGGACATAGTCGCCGAACTGCTTGCCCGTGACCGTGCCGGCAACCATCCCCTGCTTGTCCAGCCAGGCCTTGAATTGCGACGATCCCAGCACCTTCGTCAAGCCAGCCTGGATACGCCTGGACACGGCTTCGGGCATGCCGGCGGGGCCCCACATGCCGTACCACGAGACGAAGTCCATGTCGGGCACGCCAGCCTCGCCCAGGGTGGGCACCGAAGGCAACAGCGCGCTGCGGCGCTCGCCCGTGACGGCGATGGCCTTCAGGCGGCCGGTACTGACGAAGGGCAAGGTGGTCAGCACGGGATCCATGATCGCGCTCAACTGGCCGCCCACGATGTCCGTCAGCGCGGGGGCGGACCCCTTGTAGATCACCATCGGGATCGACGTGCCCGCCCGGACGTTGAAGGTTTCCATGGCCAGGTGGCCGCCGGAACCGAAGCCCCCCACGCCAAAGTTGATCTTGTCCGGATGCGCCTTGGCCTCCTTGATAAAATCGCCGACCGTGGCGATGCCGCTTTGCGGCGACACGACGAAGACCAGGGGTGTGCTGGCCACCATGCCGATGGGCGTGAAGTCCTTGTGCAGATCGAAGCGCTGCTTCTCTTTCATTACGAGCGGGTTGACGATGACCGTGCTGGCCGTCAGCAGCAGCACATGGCCATCGGGCTCGGCGCCGGCGACATATTCCGCGCCGATGTTGCCGGAGGCTCCCGCCCGGTTCTCGACCACCACCTGCTGCCCGAACTCCTCGGACAACTGCGCGGCAAGCGCGCGCGACAGGGCATCGACCGTTCCACCCGGAACATAGGGCGCGACGATTCGCACCGGCTTGACGGGGAACCCCTGCGCCGATGCCGTGCCCGCCGCAAGAGCAAGGACAGCCGCCGCGCCCGCCGCCATTCTCTTCATCATCATCATGAACGCTTCCTCTGGCCGATGGAAGGAGCCGGAGCATCTGCGGGGATGCATGCCGGCACCCTCGGTTGATTGTTCGCAATATGGACAATATGTGCGAATCACGGCTAGGTTATGCGCGACGCTCCGTCCGGTCAACGAATTTTTAGGAAGAGATTCATGGCGTCCGGAAATGAGGCGTCACGGCTCGGCCGACGTCGCGGGCAACAAGGCCGACAGCGTTTCCAGCGTGTCGGCCTCTTCCACCGGCTTGTCCTGCCGCCAGCGCAACATGCGCGGAAAGCGCACCGCGATGCCGCTCTTGTGGCGCGTGCTGCGCGCGATCCCTTCGAATCCCAGTTCGAACACCAGGGTCGGCAGTACGCTGCGGACCGGTCCGAAGGTCTCCTGCGTGGTCTTGCGCACGATGGCATCCACCTGGCGGATCTCGTCGTCGGTCAGGCCCGAATAGGCCTTGGCGAACGGGACCAGGCCGCGTCCGGGCGTTCCCGGAGGCGCGTCCCAGACGGCGAAGGTGTAGTCGGTGTAGAGGCTGGCGCGGCGGCCATGCCCCTTCTGGGCGTAGATCAGCACGGCGTCCACCGAATAGGGATCCACCTTCCATTTCCACCACAGCCCCACGTCCTTGCTGCGCCCCACGCCGTAGCTGCCGCCGGCCTGCTTGAGCATCATGCCTTCCACGCCGCGCTCGCGCGAGCTCTCGCGCAGCCGGGCGTAGTCTTCCCAGGAGCTCTCCAGCAGCAGCGGACTGGGCAGCAACCCGGCACTTCCGGCGTCGGCCAGCAATGCGTCCAATGCGGCGCGGCGCTCGCGCTGGGGCCGGGCGCGCCAGTCCTGGCCCTCCAGCTCCAGCAGGTCGTAGGCCAGCAACGCCACGGGTATGTCGCGCAGGATGCGCGGGGTCAGGGTCTTGCGGCCGATCCGCTGCTGCAATTGCGCGAAGGGCTGCACCCTGCCCTCCTTGTGGACCACGATCTCGCCGTCCAGGACGGTCCCTTCGGGCAAGGCCGCCGCGGCCTGGAGCAGCTCGGGAAAACGGTCGCTGACCAGTTCCTCGCCGCGCGACCACAGCCAGGCTCCGCCCGCGCGTCGCACCAGTTGCGCCCGGATTCCGTCCCATTTCCATTCCACCAGCCAATCGGCGGGCGGGCCCAGCAGCCGCTCGAAGTCGGCGATGTCCGCCTGCAAGGGATGGGCGAGGAAGAACGGATACGGCATCCCGCTTTCCTGGCGGCCGGCAGGCGCCTCGGCCGCGATCAGCGCCAGATAGCCCTGGGCCGAGGGCAATGCGTTCAGGTCGGTATAGCCCACCATGCGCTGCGCGATCTCCTTCGCGTCCACGCCGGCCAGCTCGGCCAGCACGCGCGTCACCAGCAGCCGCGACACCCCCACGCGGAAGCTGCCGGTGATGAGCTTGGTGAAGACCAGCCGGCCACGCGTGTCGAGCCGGCTCCAGGCCTCCAGCAAGCGGGGCTTCAAGGGTCCGGGGTCCATGCCGCGCAGCGGCAACAGGCTGTGCTCCATCCAGGCGGCCAGGCTGGCATCGTCAGCGTGCGGCGTGTCGGGCAGCAACAAGGCGATGGTCTCGGCCAGGTCTCCCACGGCCTGGTAGCTTTCCTCGAACAGCCACTCGGGAACGCCGGCGGCCTCGCGCGCATATTCCTTCAGCAGCTTCGCGGGCACCAGTTGTCGCGGTTTGCCGCCGGCCAGGAAATACACCGCCCAGGCGGCATCGGCCGGCGGCGCATGGCGCAGGTAGTCGAGCATGGCCGCCCGCTTGCCCAGGCTGGAGGTCGTGGCGTCGAGCGCGGCATAAAGATCGACGAAGGCTTTCATGCGTCGTCCGCCGGTGTCGCCGGATCGCCGATGTCGCCATCCTCTTCGTCGCCATCCTCTTCGTCGCCGTACTCGGTGGCGAAGGTCTCGGCATCCAGGCCGCGCTCGCGCAGCCAGCGCACCATGGCGTGCGCGCTGCCATGGGTCACGAAGACCCGCTGCGCCCCGGTGGCCTCGATGGCGCGCTGCAAGGCCGGCCAGTCGGCATGGTCGGACAGCACGAAGCCGCGGTCCACGCCCTTGCGTCGCTGGTTGCCCCGCACCCGCATCCAGCCGCTGGCATAGCCGTCGGAATGATCCCCGAAGCGCCGGAGCCAGGGCGAGCCCTGGGCCGAAGGCGGCGCCAGCACCAACGCCCGCCGCAGCATGGACCGGTCGGCAACGTCGGTCACGCGCGGCGCGGCGGGCAAGTCGACGCCGCTGCGGCGATACGCGTCATTGAGCACGGCCACGGCGCCATGCGCGATGACCGGCCCGATGGCCGGGTCCACGCTGGCCAGGACGCGCTGCGCCTTGCCGAAGGCGTAGCAGAACAGCACCGAGGCGCGTCCCGCGTCGGCGTTCCGCCGCCACCAGTCGTCGACCTCGCTGAACAGCGCCTCGCGGCCAGGCCAGCGATAGATGGGCAGGCCGAAGGTCGATTCGGTGATGAAGACATGGCAGCGCACCGGCTCGAAGGGTGCGCAGGTGGGATCGGCCTCGAGCTTGTAGTCGCCCGATGCCACCCAGACCTCGCCGCGATACTCGATGCGCACCTGGGCCGAGCCCAGCACGTGGCCGGCCGGATGCAGGGATACCCTGACCCCGTTCATCTCCACCGCCTGCCCATAGTCCAGCGTCTGCAGCGGGATGTCGCCCAGGCGGATGCGCAGCACCTGTTCGCCCGCCGCGGCGGCCAGGTAGGCGCCGTGCCCCGCGCGGGCATGGTCGGCGTGGGCATGGGTGATCACCGCCCGTTCGACGGGGCGCCACGGATCGATATGGAAGCGCCCGGGCGGGCAGTACAGCCCGTCGCGGGTGGCGACGACGAGATCCATCGGCGGTTTCCGCATAAGCCAATAACCGGAAGATATGAGCGCCGCCGGGCGGACACAAGCCGGGGGTCGCAAGCGGATGGTTCGGTTCGTGAGCAGATGTGAACGAGCCGCTTGTACGCCGAGCTTCTGAGCAAATGCGAATTTCTTGGTTGGGTTCCGCGGATGGCTGGCTTATGGTGACAGCCTCGACATTCGGCAGCCCGCCATGCACTCGATACTGACCATTACCGGCAGCCCCTCGGCCGTCTCGCGCTCGACCCTGCTGGCCCAGACCCTGGACGCGCACCTGGAACAGGCGGGCTATGCCACCCGCTCGCTAAACGTGCGCGACCTGCCCGCCCAGGCCTTGCTGTCGGCCGACACCACCGACGCCCATATTGCCGCCGCGCTCCGGTCCCTGGCGCCGGTCGATGCCGTGATCATCGCCACGCCCATCTACAAGGCGGCCTACAGTGGAATACTGAAGACCTTCCTGGACCTGCTTCCCCAGACCGCGCTACAGGGCAAGGTCGTCCTGCCGCTGGCCACGGGAGGCTCGCCGGCCCACCTGCTGGCCGTGGACTATGCCCTGCGGCCCGTGCTGAACGCGCTTGGGGCGCGGCACATACTCAGCACGGTGTATGCCGCCGATGCGCAGATCACCGGCGACTCGGTCACAGGCTATCAACTCTCGCAGGACATCGCCGCCCGGCTGCTGGGCGGCTTGCGCGAGCTGAACGCAAGCCTGGGCGTGCGCGTCCCGCGCATCCAGCCGGTGGAAGTGCGGGAACGCCTGTACGCCTGACCCGTCACGGCGGGATCAATCGCCGACGATCTTGCGGTCCCGGATGATGGCGCCGAAACGCTTGGCGTCGTACTCGGCACGCTCGTGGAACTGCTCGGGCGTCATGGGCGCGGGGTCGCCGCCCAGGGCCACCAGGCGCTCGCGGAAGGCGGGCGTGCTCACGATCTTGTTGATCTCGGTATTGAGCTTGGTGACGATGTCCTTGGGCGTGCCGGCGGGCGCGTAGAAGCCGAACACGGTGTCGGCATCGAAGCCCTTCAGGCCCGCCTCGTCCAGCGTGGGCACGTTGGGGAACATGGGCGAGCGCGTCAGGCTGCCCACGGCCAGCATGTTGAGCTTGCCCGACTGCACGTGCTGCATGGCAATGCCCGGGTCGAAGGCGAAGTCGATCTGACCGGCCAGCAGGTCCACCAGCGCGGGCGCGGCGCCACGGTACGGGACATGGACGGCGCTCACGCCGGCCTGGCTCTGGAACATCTCCGCGGCCAGGTGGGGCGAGCTGCCATTGCCCGGCGTGCCGTAGGTCAGCTTGCCGGGATTGGCCTTCAGGTAGCCGATGAACGACTTGACGTCGGTGGGCAGCTTGCCCGGCTTGACCACCAGGAACACCTTGACCTTGGCGGCCGCGGCCACGGGCGCGAGGTCCTTGATCGGGTCGAAGGACATCTTGGGATAGATGTAGGGGTTGACTGACACCATGCCGCCGGAACTCATCAGCAGGGTGTAGCCGTCGGGCGCCGAACGGGCGACCGCCTCGCCGCCGATGTTGCCGCCCGCCCCGCCCTTGTTCTCGACCACCACGGGCTGGCCCAGCGCCTCTTGCAGGGGACCGGTGATGGCGCGCGCGATCTGGTCGGCGGCGCCGCCCGGCGGGAAGTTGACCACGACCTTCACGGGCTTGGTCGGATAGGCTTGCGCCACGGCGCCGAAGGCGACCGCGCATCCCAGCGCGAGCGCGCTCCACCTGGCCGCGAGGGCCGCTTTGCCTGCTTGACGGTTCATGTCTGTCTCCTGTTTTGTCATGAACGAACACGGATGCCCGCGTCCGCGCCCGGCCGCGACGGGCGCGAGCGGAGCGATCAGAACGGGTAGTGGCGCGGCGTGGTCTGCACGGTGATCCAGCGCAGTTCGGTGAACTCGTGGATGCCGGCGTTGCCGCCGAAGCGGCCGATGCCGCTGGCCTTGACACCGCCGAACGGCATCTGCGCCTCGTCGTGCACCGTGGGGCCGTTGACGTGGCAGATGCCCGACTCGATGCGCTTGGCCACTTGCATGGCACGCGCCACGTCGCGCCCGAACACGGCCGAGGACAGGCCGTACTCGGTGTCGTTGGCGCTGTTGATGGCGGCCTCGACGCCATCGACCCGCACTACCGCCTTGACCGGCCCGAAGGATTCCTCGCCGTAGATGCGCATGTCGGGCGTGACGCGGTCCAGGATGGTGGCGGGCATGAGCGTGTTCTCGGCCTTGCCGCCGCACACCAGCACCGCGCCCTTGGCCAGCGCGTCGTCGATCATGGCGTTGCAGCGTTCGACGGTAGCCATGTCGACCACCGATCCCAGCACCGCGGGCCCCTTGCGCGGATCCTGCAGCGGCAGCGACTTGGCCTTGGCGCCGAAGCGCGCGACGAATTCGTCGGCGATCTTCTCGTCGACGATGATGCGCTCGGTGGACATGCAGATCTGGCCCGAGTTGGCGAAGGCGCCGAAGGCGGCGGCGTTGACCGCCGCGTCCAGGTCGGCGTCGTCCAGGATCACCAGCGGCGCCTTGCCGCCCAGCTCGAGCACGACCGGCTTGAGGTACTTGGCGCAGGTCTGCGCGATGATCTTGCCCACGCGCGTCGAACCGGTGAAGTTCACCCGGCGCACGGCGGGATGCGAGACCGCGGCCTCGACCACCGCGCCGGCATCCGCCGGGTCGTTGGTGACGAAGTTGACCACGCCCGCGGGAAAGCCCGCTTCGTTCAAGGCCTCGACGATCAGCCCGTGCGTGGCGGGGCACAGTTCGGAGCCCTTGAACACGACCGTGTTGCCGCAGGCCAGCGGCACGGCCACCGATCGCACGCCCAGGATCACGGGCGCGTTCCACGGCGCGATGCCCAGCACCACGCCCGCGCCCTGGCGCACGGCCATGGCCAGGCTGCCTGGCACGTCGGACGGAATGACCTCGCCGCTGATCTGGGTGGTCAGGGCGGCGGCCTCCTGCAGCATGCCCGCCGCCAGGTGGACGTTGAAGCCGGCCCACATGGCCGATGCCCCGGTCTCGGCGGCCATCGCCTCGATGAAGGCCGGCGCCTTGGCTTCGAGCGCCTGGGCGGCCTTGAGCAGCAGCGCCCGGCGCTCGCCCGGGCCGGTCTCGCGCCAGCTCGTGAACGCGCGCGCGGCGGCGTCGACCGCCTTGGTCATGTCCTCGGGGGTGGCGGCCGGCGCCCGGGTCGCGACCGAGCCGTCGAGCGGATTGCGGCGCTCGAAGGTCGCCTTGCCGGAGGCCTCGGCGGATTGGCCGTCGATCAGCATGGTCAGGGTTTTCATGTCAGTCTCCTGCTCTGGAAGAATGGGGATAGTGACGGCGGAATCAGGCGATTTCCACGTCCACCAGGATGGGCACCGGCGATGCCAGCGCTTCGCGCAGCACACCGGCCAGCTTGGCGGGGTCCGACACCCGGATACCCTGGCAGGCATGCCCGCGCGCCAGCGACACGAAGTCGAGATCGGGCAGGTCGGTGCCGGCAAGCGGGTCTTCGGGCTTGAAGCCGAAGGTCGGGGCGAACTCCGTCAGGGCAGCATAGCGCCGGTTGTTCAGGATCACGAAGGTGATCGGCAGCTTGAGCTGCGCCGCGGTCCACAGCGCCTGGATGGAGTACATGCTGGAGCCGTCTCCGATCAGGCCGATGACCTTGCTTTGCGGCTTGGCCAGCGCGACGCCCACGGCGGCCGGCATGCTGTAGCCCAGGCCGCCGCTGCACATGGTGTAGAAGGTCTCGCTTTGCAGCATGGGCAGGTACTTGTGCATGACCGGCCGCGCGCTGGGCGACTCCTCGACCACGATGGAAGCGGGATCGCGCACCTCGGCCAATGTCTGCAGCACGTAGGCCACCGACATGGGCGAGGACGGCTCGGCGCGCGGCAGCGGCGCCCGCGGGGCGGGCAGCTCGCGTGCCGGCGGCGAAGCCCGCGCCAGCAGTTCGCGCACACCCAGACTGATGCTGCCCACCGCCGCGGTGCCCACCGGCGCCCAGGCCGCGACCTGCGGATCGTCGGTGAGCTGGACCAGCTTCGCGCCGGGCGGCAGGTGCGGCCCGAAGCCTTCGACGTGATAGGTGAAGGCCGGCGCGCCGATCACGAAGATGCAGTCGTAGCCACCCAGCATCGAGACGATCTTCTCGCGGATGGCGGGCAGGAAGCCCATGAACTGGCGATGGTCCTCGGGAAAGCCGCAACGGCCCGACATGGGCGCGACCCACACGCCCGCCTTGTGGCGCTCGGCCAGTTGCACCACGTCGTCCCAGGCGCCGTCGCGGTCGACGGAGGCGCCGATGACGAAGGCCGGACGCCGCGCAGCGTCCAGCGCGCCGGCGATCTCGGCCATGACGTCGGGATCGGGCCGCAGCAGCTTGCCGACCCGGCGGGCCTCGACCGGCTCGCATGCTCGCGACCAGTCGTCCGCCGGCACCGAGATCAGCACCGGGCCGCACGGCGGCTGCATGGCGATGTAGTAGCCGCGCGCGATGGCCAGCGGAACGTCCTCGGCCCGCGCCGGCTCGCAGCTCCACTTCACGTAGGGCTTGGGCAGTTCGGTGGCCTGCGCCGAATGCAGGAAGGGATCGAAGGGCAGGATGGAGCGCGACTGCTGGCCGGCGGTGATGACCAGCGGCGTGCGGTTCTTGTAGGCGGTGAAGATGGTGCCCATGGCGTTGCCCACGCCGGCCGCCGAATGCAGGTTGATGAACGAGGCGTTGCGGCGCGCCTGCGCGTAGCCGTCGGCCATGGCGACCACCACGCCCTCGTGCAGCCCCAGCACGTAGTCGAAGTCGCTGGGGAAGTCCAGGAAGAGCGGCAGCTCGGTGGATCCCGGGTTGCCGAAGATGGTGGTCATGTCGAAGGCGCGCAGCAGGTCGAGCACGGCTTCGCGGACGGTGGTCATGGGTCTCGTCTCCGCGGTGTGATGGTGTGCGGGCCGGGGTCCGTTTCCTGAGCCCGGCGAATCCCGAGAGTATGGCCAGCATACCCTTGCCTGAACATTGCTTTTTCAGGAAAAAGTCATTACCTTTTGGCATGACTTTCGACATACGCCAACTCAACGCCTTCCTGGCCGTGGTCCAGCACGGAACGCTGGGCCGGGCGGCGCAAAGGCTGAACATCACCCAGCCCGCCCTGAGCCGCACCATCCGCCGGCTGGAAGAACAGATCGGCGCCCCGCTGTTCGAGCGCTATGCGACCGGCATGATGCTGACCAGCTTCGGCCAGGCGCTGCTCCCCCACGCCACCCTGCTACAGCGCGAAGCGGAACAGGCCACCGAGGAAATCGACGCGCTGCGCGGCCTCTCGCGCGGCACCATACGCGTCGGCGCGGTGGCCAGCGCGGTCAGCCTCGTGCTGCCCATGGCCATCGGACGCGTGCTGGCCCAATGGCCGAACCTGCAGGTCCATCTGCTCGAGGGCGTGGGCGACCTGCTGACCGACGCGCTGCTGACTCACGACATCGATCTCGCCATAGGCGTGTCGATGCCGGACACGGCGGACATCTGCGTGATCCCCGACTGCGAATGGCACGACACCAGCCAGATCATTGCCGCGTCCACGCATCCGCTGCGCAAGCGCGCCCGGCTGCGCCTGGAAGACACGCAAGGCCACAAATGGGTGCTGCCGCCGCGCGGCACGGCGCCGTTCGACGAACTCATGCACCTGTTCGCCTCGCGCGGCCTGCCCCCGCCCGACATCGTGGTGGAGACGCGCTCCATCATCGCCATCAAGAGCATGGTGGCCCACGCCGGCTTCCTGAGCTGGATGCCGCACCCCATGTTCGAGGCCGAGCGCGGCGCGGGGCTGGCCGACACCCTGCCCATTCCCGGCGCGGCCCTGCAACGCCGGCTGATGGTGTTCCGCCGCACCAAGGGCATTCTTCCCCAGCCGGCCGTCAAGCTGCTGGACGAACTGCGGCTGATGTGGGCGTCTCCTACCCGCTGACGCGCTTGCCGGCCAGCGCGGCGTCGACCGCTTCTATCCAGTGCACGACCGGGGTATCCGTGCCGGCCTGCAGATGCGCCAGGCAGCCGATGTTCGCGGACAGGATGAGATCGGGGCCGGCCCTGCCCAGCTCGGCGAGCTTGCGGTCGCGCAGCTCACCGGCGATCTCGGGCTGCAGCACCGAGTAGGTTCCCGCCGATCCGCAGCACAGGTGGCTTTCCGAGAACGGCTGGAGCGCGAAGCCCAGGTCCGCCAGCAGGCGCTCGACCAGCGGCCTCAGGCCCTGCCAATGCTGGAGCGTGCACGGCGGATGGAAGACCGGCCGCGCGGCCAGCCGGCCGGCCAACCGCGGAGCCAGCTCGCCCGCGTGCGGCGCCAGCACCTCGGCGATGTCGCGCACCATGCCCGACACCCGCGCCGCCCGGCCGGCATAGGCCGGATCGTCGCGCAGGTGGTGCGCGTACTCGCGCACGGTGGCGCCGCAGCCCGAGGCGTTCATCACGATGGCCTCGATGCGGCCCGCTTCGATGTCGGGCCACCAGGCATCGACATTGGCGCGCATCTGCGCCAGCGCCGCCGCTTGCTGGTTCAGGTGGAAGCGCGCCGCGCCGCAGCAGCCCGAGCCCGGCGCGACCGAGGCCGAGATCCCCACGGCGTCGAGCAGGCGCAGGGTGGCCGCGTCGATGGCCGGCATCATGGAAGGCTGCACGCATCCCGCCAGCATCAGCACCTGGCGCTCATGGCGGCGCCGCGGCACCTGGCCCGCCGGCCGCCGCGGCGGCACCTTGGCCGCCAGCGCGGACGGCAGCAAGGGGCGCAGCGCCTGCCCCAGCCTCATGGCCAGCCCGAAGGCCGGCGTAGCCAGCGTCCTGCCCAGCACCGCGCGCTTGAGCTGGTCGCCGGGCGCCCTTTCCACGCGCGTCTCGACCATCCTGCGGCCGATGTCGATCAATTGCCCGTATTCCACGCCGGACGGACAGGTCGTCTCGCAATTGCGGCAGGTCAGGCAGCGATCCAGGTGCAACTGGGTGCTGGCCGTGACCTCGCCCCCCTCAAGCATCTGCTTGATCAGGTAGATGCGGCCGCGCGGGCTGTCCAGTTCGTCGCCCAGTACCTGGTAAGTGGGACAGGTCGCGGTACAGAATCCGCAATGCACGCACTTGCGCAGGATGGCCTCGGCCTGCCTGCCATCGGGGGTGTCCTTGATCGACTCCGTCAGCCGTGTCTGCATGGAATGGGTGGTTCGTGTCTAGAGGTCGGGATACATGCGGCCGGGATTGAACACCCCTTCCGGATCGAATTCGTTCTTCAGGCGCCGATGGATGGCGGCCACGGGCGTCGACAGCGGATGGAACACGCCCGACGCCCGCGCCTCGTCCACCGATGCGGCGCGAAACAACGTGGCATGCCCACCCGCCAGCGCGGCCGCCTGGCGCACGCGCTGCGCCGGCACGGGCCCGCTCAGCCATCGCTGCGCGCCGCCCCATTCGATCAGCGTGGGCCCCAGGCCCAGCGGTCGGGTCACCGACGGCAGCGACAGGCGCCACAGCGAACGCACGGCCAGGAAGGGATGCGTATGGTCGCGCAGCGACCGCCACCATGCCTGGGCCTCTTCGTCCGGCAACGCCTCGCCGCCCAGCGCCGCGCGTGCCGCCGCGATCGCGGCCTGGGCGCCCGACAGCCGGACGGTCAGGCATCCGCCGCACCAGGCCGTGGCGCTGACCGGCAACGCCTGGCCGCCCCAGGCATTCATCCGGCGCAGCGCCGTCGCCTCGTCCATCTCGAAACGCAGCGTGGTCTCGCAGGCGGGCCGGGGCAGCACCTTCAGCGATACCTCCAGGATCGCGCCCAGCGTACCCAGCGAACCGGCCACGAGGCGGGACACGTCATAACCCGCCACGTTCTTCATGACCTCGCCGCCGAAACGCAGCACGCGCCCCTGGGCATCCAGCAGGCGCACGCCCAGCACGAAATCGCCGACCGAACCGGCGCTGGCCCGGCGTGGTCCGGCCAGCGCCGTCGCGATGCAGCCGCCCAGCGTGGCGCCGGCCGAGAAATGCGGCGGCTCGAAGGCCAGCATCTGGCCCTGCTCCGCCAGCATTTCCTCGACTTGAGCAAGGGGCGTACCCGCCCGGGCGCTCAGCACCAGCTCGCTGGGCTGGTAGTCGATGACACCCGCGTAGGGCGACAGGTCGAGCACGGCATCGTGGTCCACCGGCAGCCCGTAGAAGCCCTTGGTGCCGCCGCCGCGGATGTACAGCGACTTGCGGCCCACATGGGCCATCAGCACGCGGGCGCGAAGATCGGATAACAGAACGTCCATGGCCGGGAATCAGAAGCGGGGGATCTCGGGAAAGCGGATGGCATCGCGGTGCACGTGCCGGCGTCCGTATTCGTTGCACCGGGCCAGCGTCGGGATGGCCTTGCCCGGATTGAGCAGGCCGGTCGCGTCGAAGGCGTGCTTGATGCCGAAGAAGACGTCCAGCTCCTCGCGCGCGAACTGCACGCACATCTGGTCGATCTTCTCGGCCCCCACCCCATGCTCGCCGGTGATCGTGCCGCCGACCTCCACGCACAGCTCCAGGATCTCGGCGCCAAATTGCTCGGCCCGCTCGACCTCATCGATGTCGTTGGCATCGAACAGGATCAGCGGATGCAGGTTGCCGTCGCCCGCATGGAACACATTCGCGCAGCGCAGGCCGTACTTGTGCTCCATCTCGGCGATGGCCGACAGCACGCGCCCCAGGCAGCGGCGCGGGATGGTCCCGTCCATGCAGTAGTAGTCGGGAGAAATCCGCCCCGCCGCCGGAAAGGCATTCTTGCGGCCGGCCCAGAACAGCAGCCGCTCGGCCTCGGAACCGGAAACCTGCAGGCGCGTCGCGCCGCACTGGGCGAACAGCGCCTCGATCCGGCAGATCTCGTCGGCCACTTCCTCTTCGGTGCCGTCCGATTCGCACAGCAGGATGGCCTCGGCATCGAGGTCGTAGCCCGCGCACACGAAGGGTTCCACCATGTGCACGGCGCGCCGGTCCATCATTTCGAGTCCGGCGGGAATGATGCCGGCCGCGATGACCCGGGCGACGGCATCGCCGGCCGCCTCGACCGACGCGAAACTCGCCATGACCACCCGCGCCACGGCCGGACGCGGGATGAGCTTGACCGTGACCTCGGTCACGATGCCCAGCATGCCCTCGGAGCCGATGATGATGGACAGCAGGTCCAGGCCGGGCTCGTCCAGCGCCGACGAGCCGAGCTCCAGCACCTCGCCGTCCATCGTGACCACGCGCGCCGCCAGCACGTTGTGCACCGTCAGGCCGTATTTCAGGCAATGCACGCCGCCCGAGTTCTCGGCCACGTTGCCGCCTATGGTGCAGGCGATCTGGCTGGAGGGATCGGGCGCGTAGTAGAGCCCGTGGGGCGCGGCGGCCTCGGAGATGGCCAGGTTGCGCACGCCCGGCTGCACCACCGCCAGGCGCGCCTCGGGGTCGACATGGACGATGCGGTTGAACTTCGCCAGGCCCAGCAGCACACCCTCGGCATGCGGCGTCGCGCCGCCCGACAACCCGGTGCCCGCGCCGCGCGCCACCACCGGCACGCCCATCCGCTTGCACAACCGCAGGACCTGCCGCACCTGCTCCTCGGTCTCCGGCAGCACCACGACCATGGGCAACTGGCGGAACAGCGACAGTCCGTCGCATTCGTAGGGACGCGTGTCCTCTTCCCTGAACAGCACACAGTAGTTGGGAAGCACAGCGCGCAATGCCTGCACCACCTCTACCTGGCGCTCGGCCGCGATCGGGTCCAGCCCGATTTCTGTTGGGGCGTTCATGCACATCTCCAGTAACTTCTGAAGATAGCGTGCCCCCGCTTTCCCCAATAGTGGTATTACCCCCCGGGGAAGCCCACCCCCTACCCGCTACGCGGGCCCCCTCAAGGGGGCGATGCGGGTGGACCGGCGGAGCCGGATCCACCGCATCCTGGGTCTAGTACCTGTTTCTTGAGGGGTGGCACCGGTGCTATCGCTGGCCGCCAGCGATAGCACCGATGATTCGGTCCAAGATAACCTCCCTAGACCCAGGAAACCGCGGATCTGGCTTTGCCAGTCCGCCGGTTTCGCCCCCTTGAGGGGGCGCCCGAAGGGCGTAGGGGGTGGGCTTCCCCTCAGCGCGTAGGGGGGGGCAACACCTTCCCGGGATTGAGGATATTCAACGGATCGAAAGCCTGTTTCACCTGCCGCATCAGCGCCAGCGCGTCCTCGCCGTGCTCCTCGGCCAGGAATTGCATCTTGTGCAGGCCCACCCCGTGTTCGCCGGTGCAGGTGCCGTCCATGTCCAGGGCGCGGCGGACCATGCGGCGGTTGATGGCCTCGGCTTCGGCCCATTCGGCCTCGCTGTCCGGGTCCAGCAGCATCTGCACGTGGAAGTTGCCGTCGCCCACGTGTCCGACCACGCAGGTGGGGAAGCTGGCCTGGGCCAGGTCGGCGTTGGTTGCGCGGATGCAATCGGCCAGCCGGGAAA
Organism: Pigmentiphaga daeguensis; assembly: GCF_039523035.1. Taxonomy (NCBI): domain Bacteria; kingdom Pseudomonadati; phylum Pseudomonadota; class Betaproteobacteria; order Burkholderiales; family Alcaligenaceae; genus Pigmentiphaga; species Pigmentiphaga daeguensis. The sequence goes on from NZ_BAAAEN010000018.1 coordinate 70,277, forward strand.
TGGGCACGCAGACGTCGGTGCTGGAGGCGCGCGCGCCGGGACGCAGCTGCAGGGTGGCGAAATACGCGTTGTGGCGCGCGGCCCAGAGACGGTTGCGGTCCTCGGGATGCACGGCCCATTCGAAATCCATGCCGCCGTGCTCGCGCGTGATCTCCTGCACCGTCGTGGCCTGTTCCTCGACCCCGGCCGGGCTGCCGTGGAACTCGAACAGCAGCAGCGGCGTCTCGCGCAGGGTCAGCTTGCTGTAGAGGTTCAACGCGCGCACGGTGGCGGTGTCCAGCAGTTCGACCCGGGCGACCGGGATACCCATCTGTATGGTCTGGATGACCGCGGCCACGGCCGCATCGACGCTGGGGAAGTTGCAGACCGCCGCCGACACGGCCTCGGGCTGGGGATACAGGCGCACCGTGACCTCGGTGATGATGCCCAGCGTGCCTTCGCTGCCGATGAAAAGACGGGTCAGGTCGTAGCCCGCCGAGGATTTCTTCGCGCGCCGCGCCGTGCGGATGACCTTGCCCTGGGCCGTGACCACCGTCAGGGACACGATGTTGTCGCGCATCGTGCCGTAGCGTACCGCGTTGGTTCCCGACGCCCGCGTGGCGGCCATGCCGCCCAACGAGGCGTCCGCGCCGGGGTCGATGGGAAAGAACAGCCCGGTATCGCGGATTTCGTTGTTGAGTTGCTTGCGCGTGACGCCGGCCTGCACGGTAACGGTCAGGTCGTCGGGGTTGACCGACAGGACGCGGTTCATGCGGGACACATCCAGCGTAATGCCGCCTTCGATGGCCAGCACATGCCCTTCCAGCGACGATCCCGAACCGTAGGCGATCAGCGGCACGCCGTGCGCGGCGCAGGCCTGGACGGCCGCCACCACGTCCTCGGTGCTTTCGGCGAACACCACGGCGTCGGGCGGCACCGCCGGATAGGGCGACTCGTCGCGGCCGTGGTGTTCCCGCACGGACGCATTGAGCGACAGGCGGTCGCCGAAATGAGCGGCCAGCGCATCGAGGCAGGCCTGGGGCACCGGACGGCGCAGCGAGGAAAAATCGGGGGCATTCATGAATCGACAGCCTGAGGGTGGATCCCCCAGATTTTACGCCCTGCCCCCCCAATCAGGCCCGCCGCACCGCCGCACCGCCGGCGGCACGAAGGCCGTGACCGGCGGCGCGTCGTCAACGCGCTCGATCTCGACCAGGGCGGTCTGCGCCATCGAGCCCTGCGCCAGGCTCGACGTGCCCTTGTCGAGCGTCACCATGTTCGGATTGCCATGCTTGTCCAGCGAACCGGGCTCGCCGCCTTGCAGCGGGTCGTACCAGGCCCCGGTGGCGATCTGCGCGACGCCCGGCATCAGGTGCCCGGCCAGCACGGCTCCCGCCAGGAAGGCCCCGCGGTCGTTGAACACGCGGACCACGTCGCCTTCCCGGATGCCCCGCGCCTCCGCGTCGTCGGGATGCAGGGCGATGGGCTCGCGCCCGGCCACCTTGCTGGCGCGGCTGGCCTGCGCCGGATCGAGCTGGCTGTGCAGCCGGGTGGCCGGCTGGTTGGACAGGAGGTGCAGGGGATAGCGCGCGGCCTGCGCGCCGCCCAGCCATTCGGCCGGCTCCAGCCATGCGGGATGGGCCGGGCAGTCCGCGTAGCCATAGCCCTCGATCGTGCGCGAATGGACCTCTATCCGGCCCGAGGGCGTGGCGAGCGGATGGCCCCCGGGATCGCGGCGGAAATCGTCCAGCAGCACGCAGCCGGTCTCGGGCTGGGGAAAGGCGAATTGGCCGGCCTGCCAGAACGCATCGAACGCCGGCGGCGCGTAGCCCGACTCCCGGGCCTTGGCGGCCGCGACCTCGTACATGTGGCGCAGCCAGCCCATCTCGTCGCGCCCTTCGGTATAGGCCGCCTCGAAACCCAGGCGCCCCGCGACCTCGGCCAGGATGTCGAAGTCGTTGCGCGCCTGCCCCACCGGCGGAATGACCTGCCGCATGGCCATCCAATAAGGGGAGTTCTCGTGCGCCAGGATGTCGTTGCGCTCCATGGTGGTGGTCGCCGGCAGCACGATGTCGGCATGCCGGGCGGCGGGGTTCCACCACGGCTCGTGGACGATGACCGTTTCCGGCGCCTGCCAGGCGCGCAGGAAACGGTTCAGGTTGGTGTTGTGGTGGAAGGGGTTGCCGCCTATGGAATAGATCAGGCGGATGTCCGGGAACGTGATGGCCCGGCCGAAGCACTCGATCTGCTTGCCGGGATGCAGCAGCATGTCGGCGATGCGGCCCACCGGCACGTAGGTCTTGATCGCATTGGGCCCCAGCGGCAGCGTCGGGCGCGGCATGCCCTCGACGCGTGGCGCCGTCATGCCGTTGACCGCGCCGAAGCCGATGCTGAAGCCGCCGCCCGGCAGCCCGATCTGCCCCAGCATCGCGGCCAGGGTGACCAGCATCCACACCGGCTGCTCGCCGTGATCGGCGCGCTGCACCGACCAGCTCAGGTTCACCATGGTGCGGCTGCCCGCCATCCTGCGGGCCAGCGCGCGGATCTGGCCGGCCGCAATGCCGGTGATGGCCGCCGCCCACTCCGCGCTGCGGGGCGGCCCGCCGTCGCGGCCCAGCAGATAGGCCTCGAAGCGCGCGTAGCCTTCGCAATGGCTGGCCAGGAACTCCCGGTCGTGCAGGCCTTCCGAGGCCAGCGTATGGGCGATGCCGAGCATCATCGCGGTATCGGTATGCGGGCGGATGGGCATCCATTCCGAACGGGACGCGGGCGGCTGGTCCGCGCGCGACGGACTGATGGTCACGAACACGGGCCCGCCGCTTCCTGTGTTCCGGTACCAGTCGGGGTTGTCGTGCACCACCGCGCCGCCGGGGTCGAGCTGGGTATTCTTCAGGGCGGCGCCGCCGAACATCACCATCAGTTCGGTCGAGGCCATGACTTCCGGCCACGATGCCACCAGATTGGTGATGTCCGAGCGCCCCAGGACGTAGGGCATGATGCCCAGCGCGGCGCCGAAGCTATGGTTGCCGCGCTTGTCCACGTAACCGCCGTGCAGGCCCAGGAAACGCTTGAGCACGCTGGGCCCGTGGTGCAGCCGGCCGGCGCTGGCCCAGCCATACGAACCGCCGTAGATGGCCTCGTTGCCGTGCTCGGCCTTGACCCGGGCCAGCTCGTCGGCGACCAGGCCCAGGGCCTGGTCCCAGCCGACGGGCACGAAGGCGTCGCCGCCGCGCCCCTGGCCGTTGCGATGGCGCAGGTAGCCCGCCCGGACATAGGGCTGGTCGATCCGCAGCGGCCCGCGCACGATCTCGGGCAGGCCCCGCACGAAGCTGGCCGGATGCGGGTCGGCGCGGAACGGCACGGTATCGACGATGGCGCCTTGCTCGTCGGTCACCACGTCGTAGACGCCCCAATGCGAGGCGGTCTGTATGGTTCGGGTCGCCACGTGTCCTCCTGGGAAGATGGAACGATCGCCGGCCGTCAGTCGGCCTGGATCTTCAATTCGTCGATCAGCCGCCCCAACTGCCGGTAGTCGGCGGCCACCCGGGCTCCGAGCTTTGCGGGCGAGCCCCCCGCCGGCACGGCCGACCATGCCGCCAGCGCGAAGAACGCGTTCCAGGCGCACAGGCGCACGTCGGGAAACCCGGACTCGGCGATGGAAGGCACATTCGGCAGGAACGGCGTGCGGTCGGGATCCGCCACCGCGATGGCCGTCAATTTGCCTGCCTTGAGATACTGCCTGACCGGCCCGATCGTCACAAGCGCGACCGGAATGTGGCCCGCCACGACGTCGGTCACGGACGGCGCGACGCCCTTGTAGGGACGCGCCATGACGTCGGTGTCGCTGCCAGGTGGATAGGCGACCACGATGGTGATAGGCTTTTCAGGATAGCGTTGCGCGTGGCCGGCCGCGCTCCAGCCCCCCCCCGCGACGGCCAAGGCCGCGCCCAACCGCCGACGAGTGATTTTCGACATGACGTTCCTCCGTGGAATCCCCGGCACTATAGGAATCGCCCGCTTCTTCCACTGGCGAGAAACCGTCAGTTTTCGGCGAAGAACCGACATATGACCCTGCTGCCCGTGCCCCTGCCCGTCGACATGGCGGGCGAGCCGCTGCGCGTCGTCGTGCGCGAAGGCCAGGCCGGCGAAACCTCGCTCCACACCCACGCCTGCGGACAGCTGCTGTATCCCGAGCGTGGCGCCACGCTGCTCCAGACCGGGCACCACCTGGTCCGGCTGGGCCCCAGCCGAGCCGCCTGGATCCCTCCCGACCTTCCCCACGCGGTGCTGATGGAGCGCCCCTACCGGTACCACAGCGTGTATATCGATGCGGCCGTATATGCCGAGCCGGCCTTTGCCGTGACGGGAATCAGCCCCCTGCTCAGGGAACTGATCTTCGACGCGGGACGCTGGGACGCTTCGCACGCCGACGCCTCATCGCGCCATTGGAAGACCCGGGTGATCCTGGACGAGATCCGCCGGGCCCCGCGCGTGGCAGCCGGCCTGCCCATTCCCGAGGACGCGCGCATCGCCCAGATCTGCCGGGCGCTGGAGGCCGACCCGTCGGATGGCAGGACGCTGGCGCAATGGGCGGCGCAGGCCGGAGCCAGTGAGAAGACGATGCAGCGCATCTTCGTGAAGCTGACCGGACTGTCGTTCCAGCAGTGGCGCAATCATGCACGCATGACACGCGCGCTCGAGCTGCACGGCCAGGGCCGCCGAATGCTCGATATCGCGGTCGAGCTGGGCTATTCCAGCGAAGGCGCCTATTCCCACGCTTTCAGGCAATTCTACGGATACTCGCCCAGCCAGTTGAAGAGAAGGAAAGCGGAAACGCCCTGACTACAATCCACGCACGGCGATGCCCACAGGGGCATGCACAGGGACCCTGATCATGGAGCATTCATGGGACATCGATTGAGCGTGATCGCCACGCGCACCGGCGACGACGGCACCACCGGCCTGGCCACCGGACCGCGCGTGGCCAAGGACTCGCCGCGCATCGCGGCCATCGGCGACGTGGACGAACTCAACAGCGCGGTGGGCCTGCTGGCGACCGAAGCCTTGCCGCAGGACATCGCGCACGACTTGCTGGACATCCAGCACGATCTGTTCGACCTGGGGGGAGAACTCAGCATGCCCGGCCACGTCCTGCTGACTGAGGCGCGCGTGGCGCACCTGGACGGCCTGCTGGCCGATTACAACGCCCGGCTGCCGCCGCTGCGCGAATTCGTGCTGCCCGGCGGAAGCCGGCCGGCGGCCCTGGCCCACATGGCCCGTACCGTATGCCGCCGAGCCGAACGCAGCGTGGTGGCGCTGGCCGGCGTCGAGACCGTCCATGCGCCGCCGCGGCAATACCTGAACCGCCTGTCGGACCTGCTGTTCGTACTGGCCCGCGCCATCAACCAGGATGCCGGCGCGCCGGAAGTCCTGTGGCGCTCGGGCCGTACCCGAGGCCTCTAGCCGCGGCCTACTTGCCGCTGCTGGTCGCCACCAGCCGGCGCGCCTGCACCGCCTGGGCCAGGCGCTCGAGCACCTGCACCGAGGTATCCCAGTCGATGCAGCCGTCGGTGATGCTTTGGCCATAGACCAGCGGCTTGCCGGGAACCAGGTCCTGCCTGCCGGCCGTCAGGTGGCTTTCCACCATCACCCCGATGATGCGGTTGTCGCCCGCTTCCATCTGGCGCGCCACGTCGTCCAGCACCTGGGGCTGGTTCTCGGGCTTCTTGCTGCTGTTGGCATGGCTGGCATCGATCATCACGCGCTGGGCCAGGCCGGCCTTGGCCATGTCCTGGGCCGCGGCTTCCACGCTGGCGGCGTCGTAGTTGGGCGCCTTGCCGCCGCGCAGGATGACGTGGCAGTCCTCGTTGCCGTTGGTGGACACGATGGCCGACACGCCGCCCTTGGTCACCGACAGGAAATGGTGGGGCTGGGACGCCGCCTTGATCGCATCGACGGCGATGCGGATGTTGCCGTCGGTCCCGTTCTTGAAGCCCACGGGACACGACAGGCCGGAGGCGAGTTCGCGGTGGACCTGGCTTTCCGTGGTGCGCGCGCCGATGGCCCCCCAGGAGACGAGGTCGGCGATGTACTGGGGCGTGATCATGTCCAGATATTCACATCCCGCAGGCAAGCCGAGGGCGTTGATCTCCAGCAGCAACTGGCGGGCGGTGCGCAGCCCCTTGTTGATGTTGAAGCTGCCGTCCAGGTCGGGATCGTTGATCAGGCCCTTCCAGCCGACCGTGGTGCGCGGTTTCTCGAAGTACACCCGCATCACGATCTCGAGCTCGCCGGCGAAACGGTCGCGCTCGGCCTTCAGGCGGGAGGCGTATTCCAGGGCGGCCTTGGTGTCGTGGATGGAACACGGCCCGATCACCACCACGAGGCGGTCGTCCATGCCGTGCAGGATGCGGTGCAGCGCCTGCCGGGTGGAGTAGACCGTCTCCGAGACGTTGGTGGTGCAGGGAAACTCGCGCATCAGGTGCGAAGGCGGAGCCAGCTCCTTGATTTCACGAATGCGCAAGTCGTCGGTGTTGTGGGACACGATCCTCTCCTGGATTTCAATGATGTCTGGTATGCATGTCTTGGGGGGTTCGCCCCACCGTTTCGTCCAGGCACAAAAAAAGCCGCCAGGACGCTGGCGGCTTTTTTGGGGCAGGAATCCGTTAGATACGACGCTTCCTTTCCTCCGCCAGCGGCTTTGGAAATCCAAAAAAGTAAAAGTAAAAATACGTGGAAGCGTAGTTCATAAAATATATCGTAGCAGGGGCCGGCCGCTTCGGCAAGTAGCGGGCACCGTTCTTGCGGACGGCGGAAACCATGGCCACGCCCGCTTCCCACACCTGGATGCCGCCCCGCCGGCGGCGCCCCCGGCTGCTTGCCTGGACGCTGGCGGCCGCGGCGCTGTGGCTGGGCTGGCCCGTCGTCCGCCCGGCACTGGAAATCCCCCTGTACGGACTGAGACTGGCGGCGATGCCCGCCCCCTCGCGCCTGCCGGTGCCGGTCGAGGGGGTGCGTCCGCGCGACCTGCGGGACACCTGGAACGCCCCGCGCGCCGACGGCCGGCACCACGAAGGCATAGACATTTTCGCCCGCCGCAACACCGCCGTGCTGTCGGCCACGGAAGGCATCGTGACCCGGATCGGCACCAATACGCTGGGCGGGAACACAGTGTGGGTCATGGGCCCGGGCCGGCAGATGCACTACTACGCCCACCTCGAACGCTATGCCGACCTGCGGGCGGGCCAGCGCATCCAGGCCGGGATGCCGCTGGGCTATGTGGGCAACAGCGGGAATGCGCGCGGCACGCCCACCCACCTGCACTACGGCATCTACGAGGTCGGTGGCGCCATCAATCCGTATCCACTGCTGACCGGGCGTTGAGGGCGCCTTCGTGCGTGCTCAGCCGAAAAAGGCCAGCAGCATCCGGTTCGTCGCCTCGGCCTGCTCGAACTGCACCCAGTGCCCGGCATGGGGAATCACGCGCCACTGGCGCTCGGGCCGGCCGTCGACCCACCACGGCCCCACCCGGTCCGGATACGCGGTCACGTCGTGCTCGCCCCAGGCGAACAGGATGGGCATGGAAAAGCCGTCCAGGATGCCCTTGGTGGGGCCGCTCTGCGACAGGGCCTTGCTGCGAAAGCGCGTGGCCTCGCAGGCCTGGCGGTGCACCGCGACGGCCAGCGCGTCGATGCTGCTTTCGTCGTGCAGCATCAGGGCGCGCAGGTTGTGGCGCAGGTCCTCGACCAGGGCCGCCTCGCCGCTTGCCAGCCGCCAGTTGACCATCGCGGCCTTCTGCCGGCGCGGCGTGCCATGGCCGGCTGCGCCCAGCAGGGCCAGGTGCGCCACGCGCCCGCGCCGCGCGGCCAGGTGGGCCGCGCACAGGCCGCCGAACGAGAAGCCGGCCAGGTCGATCGGCGTGTCCGCTCCCACGAGCTGGTCCAGCGTTGCCGCAGTGGTCGCCACCAGGTGGGGCAGGTCGGCGGGCGGCGTCAGCGTGCCGGATTCGCCGAACGACGGCATGTCGGGCACCCATACGGTGTGGCGTTGCGCGAGCGCCCCCAGGTTGCGTATCCAGTGCCGCCAGCTGCCGTGCCCGCCATGCAGCAGCACCAGCGGACTCCCCTGCCCGGCCGAGCGCCAGACGACGCGCGTGCCGGCATGCTCGGCCTCGTGGCGGACGGTGGCGGCATCCATGGCGGCGATGGCCGCCTCGGCCTGGGCACGGTCGTCGTTCGGGAACAGGATGGGATCGATGTCGCTCATGACGGAGGGGCGGAAGCTGGCCGACAAAGGCGCAAGCTTAACCCGTCGCGGCGGCGGCCACGGTCCCATCCACTACACTAGCGCCTCTGCACCGATTCTTGACCGTGGCCAGCATGTCCGAACCCGTCCGCCTATCCAAACGCATGTCCGAACTGGGACTCTGCTCCCGCCGGGAGGCGGATGAATGGATCAGCCGCGGCTGGGTGCGCGTGGACGGCGCGGTGGTGTCGGTGCTGGGCAGCAAGGTGCTGCCGAACCAGAAGATCACCATCGAACGCCAGGCCAGCGCCGAACAGGCGCAGCGGGTCACCATCCTGCTGAACAAGCCGGTCGGTTATGTCAGCGGCCAGGCCGAGGACGGCTACCAGCCTGCCGTGACCCTGGTCAAGGCCAGCACGCGATGGACCGGAGACCGCTCGCCCATCCGCTTCCAGCCCAGCCAGTTGCGCAGCCTGGTGCCGGCCGGACGGCTGGACATCGATTCGGTGGGCCTCTTGGTACTGACCCAGGATGGCCGCATCGCCAAGCACCTGATCGGCGAGGACTCCACCGTCGACAAGGAATACCTGGTCCGCGTGCAATACACCCGTCCGGGACGCCTGCCCGACAGCGACCTGAAGCGGCTCAACCACGGCCTGTCGCTGGACGGCAAGCCGCTGCGGCCGGCCAAGGTCCGCTGGCAGAACGACGACCAGTTGTCCTTCACCCTGCGCGAGGGCAAGAAACGCCAGATCCGCCGCATGTGCGAACTGGTGGGCCTGAAGGTGGTGGGCCTGAAGCGCGTGCGCATCGGCGGCGTGACGCTGGGCGACCTGCCGCCGGGTCAATGGCGCTATCTCCGGCCCGACGAACGGTTCTGATTCAGTCCAGCGACGCCCCCGATTCCTTGACCGCCGTGGCCCACACCTTGTTGTCGTCGGCCAGCTTGCGGGCGAACTGCTCGGGCGTATTGCACAGTACCGATACTCCGATGGCCGCCAGCTTCGCGGCGAACCCCGCGTCCTTGCCCGCTTCCGCCAGCGAGCCGGCGATGCGGTCGATCACCTCGCGAGGCGTGCCCGCCGGCGCGGCGATGCCGTTCCAGGTTTCCGTGGAAAACCCGGGATAGCCCTGCTCGGCCACCGTCTTGACCGAAGGCAGGTCGGTCGACCGGCGCTCGCCGGATACCGCCACGACGCGCAGCTTGTCGCTCTTGACGTAGGGCAGGACCTCGGCGACGTTGGCGAAGTACATGGGCACCTGCCCGCCCACCACGTCGGCGATGGCCGGCGCGCCGCCGCGATACGGGGCGTGGATCATCGACAGGCTGGCGCGCTTGACGAACATGGCCATCGTCAAATGGCTGACCGAGCCGCTGCCCGCCGAGGCATAGGCGACCTGGCCCGGCCGCGCCTTGATGTAGTCCACCAGTTCCGGCAGGCTCTTGGCCGGGAAGCCGGGATGGACCGCCAGCGCGAACTCGTTGGTGGCCACGATGGACACCGGCGCGAAGTCCTTGATGGGATCGTACCGGACCTTCTGCAAGGCCGGAACGATGGCCATCTGCGGCAAGGTGGCCATGAACAGCGTGTAGCCGTCGGGCCGGGCGCGCGCGACGTAGTCCGCGGCGATCGCGCCGTTGGCCCCCGGGCGGTTGTCGACCACCACGGTCTGCTTGAGCTGCGTGGTCAGCCATTCGGCGGTGATCCGCGCGATGCTGTCGGTATTGCCGCCGGCGGCGAACGGCACGACCAGCGTGATCGCGCGCTCGGGCCATGCCGCATGCGCGGCCCCCGCCATGGTCAGCGAAAGAAGAACCCCTGCAAATCGCCACTTCATTTTCATGCCATTCCCCGACGTGCGTGGTTGAAAAATCAGGCTGCGTGATTCATTTCCCGATAGACGTCGCGTGCCTCGGCTTCGGCCGCCTTTACGTGCGCCACGGCCACGGCGCGCGCCTCGCGGGCATCGCCCTTCTCCAGCGCGCCATAGATGGCCTCGAGCTCGCGCACGCTGTGCTTGGCGCGGCCGGGGCTGGCCATGGTCCGGGCCCGCAGGAAGTTGATGCGTGTCAAGAGGCCGTGCAGTACCTCGCCCATGACCGCGTTCCCGCAGCATTGGATGATCACTTCATAGAAATCCGCCGTGGCCGAGATGCGCGTCTTCCAGTCCTGCTGGTCGACGGCGGCGGCAAAGATGTCGAGCGCCTCGCGCATGCGGCGCAGGTCGTCCTGCTTGACGCGCCCGGCCGCCAGCGCGGCGGCCTCGCCTTCGAGCAGCGCGCGCAGGTGATAGATGTTCTCGGCTTCTTCCCAGCTCAGTTCGGCCACCGACGGCCCCTTGTTGGGCACGATGGTGATGAGCTTTTCCGTCGCCAGCACCCGCAGCGCCTCGCGCACGGACGTGCGGCTGACGCCCAGCAGGCTGCACAGCTTGGCCTCGACCAGCCGTTCGCCCGGCTTGAAGTAGCCGCTGGTGATGGCTTCGCGGACCAGGCGCACCGTTTCCTGTTGCACCGAGCGCGGAGAGATCTTCAGGTCCATGGGATCGTGTCTCCGGTTACAGCGGCGGCAGTTGCCGGGCCTGGTGGCGGTCGAACAGGTCGTATGTCCCCTTGAACCAGGGCTGGGCGGCGAGGCGCTCGCGCCAGGGCGTGGCGCGGGCCTTCGCGCGGGCCGGCGACTCCAGCGCGCCGACGTCGTCCAGGTAGTGCAGCGCCAGCCGGTTGTAGCGGCCCGGCTCGCCGTCCTTGACATGGAAGCGCCGCACCGTCCGCCACTGGGGGCATTCCAGCAGCAGCGGCACGTGATCCTGCTCGTACCAGGCGTCGAAATCGTCCAGGTGTTCCGTGGGCACGTTGAACCACACGGGATAGAGCACCGGGGCATTCAGGGCTTCGGGCGAGGCGTCGCCGGCGCTGCCGATTTCCTCGCACAGGTAGCGGGTGAATCCGGAGACGTTGCGCAGCATCCACGCCGTTTCCTCGGAAGGATGCTGCTTGATGGCCTGGTAGGCGACGGTGCGCAGCGCGGCCAGATCGTCCATTTCATAGACGGCCAGGTAGTTGCGCTCGGGCGCGGCGTACCGCTGGGCGCTGACGAAACCGCGCAGGCCCATGCGGATGGGGATGTGCTCGGTGTCGTACCAGTGGTTGAACCTGTCCTCCCACTCGGGGGCCGGTTTCATTTCCGAGAACAGAATGGCGCGTCCGCGCATGGCGTCCTCCTGACCTTCATTGACTTTATGATTGTATGACAATAACATCGTCGAACATTCGGTTCAACAAGAATTTGAAACCCTCGCCGAGGGTGGCTGACGTCAGGAGCGACACATGCAATTGAAAGTACGCAGGTGGCAGGCGATCGTGGAAGAGAAGCTCGAGGAAGCCGGCCGGCCGGCCGACGGATCGCTGCGCAAGGCGGCCATCGTGGCCTTCGTGGAAAACCCCTACGCCGGCCGATATGTGGAAGACCTGTCGCCCATGATCGAGGCCAGCCCCGAACTGGGCGCCCGCATGGCCGCCCGTCTGCGCGCGGCCTATGGCGACCATCCGATCCTGTCGTACGGCAAGGCCGGCGTGGTCGGGCTGGGCGGGGAACAGGAACATGCCAACGCGCTGCTGACGACGGCGTCGGCCGAACCCCTGCGCAAGGAGATCGGCGGCGGCAAGGCCTGGATCTCGTCGGTGACCAAGATCGGCGGACCGGGCACGGTGCTGGACGTGCCGCTGGCCTCCAAGGATGCGCTGTACGTGCGCTCGCTCTATAACGCCATGACGCTGTATTTCGCCGACGGCCCCCTGCCCGACGAAATCGCGCTGGTGTTCGCCGTCTCCAACCGCGAGCGGCTCAACGCGCGCGTGGGCGGCCTGCGGCTGCGGGACGTGCAGGGCAAGGACGGACTCGTTTGAGGAGCACACGATGAAACTCGCCATCGTCAACCTGGGCCGGATACTGACCGGCGAATGGCGCGAGCCCTATGCCTCGGGCGACGCCATCCTGATGCAGGACGGGCTGATCTCCAAGGTCGGCACGCTGAGTCCTGCGGAAGTCGAAAGCGCCGACGTGGTCATCGACGCGGCCGGCACCACCGCCATTCCGGGCCTAATCGACTCGCAGGTGCACAACACCTTCGGCGACTACACGCCGCGGCAGAAGACCGTGGGCTTCCTGGAAAGCTACGTGCACGGCGGCGTCACCACCGGCATCACGGCCTCGGAAGTGCACACGCCCGGCCGCCCCAAGGATCCGGCCGGCGTCAAGGCGCTGGCGGTGGCCGCCCAGCGCTGCTTCCAGGACTACCGTCCGGGCGGCATGCGGGTATATGCGGGCTCCATCATCATCGAACCCGGCCTGGTGGAACAGGACTTCGCCGACATCGCCGCGCAGGGCGTCTGGCTGGCCAAGGCCGGCTTCGGCGCGGTCAAGACCCCGTACGACTACGTGCAGGCCATAGGCTGGGCCCGCAAGCACGGCATGATCACCACCGTGCATACCGGCGGCTCGTCCATACCCGGTTCGTCGGGCATCTGGGCCGAGCACCTGATCGCCATGAACCCGCATGTCTCGTTCCACGTCAACGGCGGCCCCGTGGCCATGCCCGACGAGGGTTTTCCGAAGATGGTGTACGAGTCGGAGATCGCGCTGCAGGTCTGCACCGCGGGCAACCTGCGCACCACGCTCATGCTGGGCGACATGGTGCGCAAGGCCGACCAGTTCGACCGTTTCCTGATCGCCACCGACACGCCCACCGGCAGCGGCATCATGCCGCTCGGCATGATGTACACGATCACCCACCTTGCCAGCCTGACCGACATGCCGGTGGAATGGGCCATCGCGGCGGCAACCGGCAACAACGCCCGGGTCTACGGCATCAACAGCGGTTTCCTGAAGCCGGGCAAGGATGCCGACGTGGTCCTGCTGGACGCCTGCGTGGGCGGATCCAAGGACGATCCGCTCGATGCCCTGCGCAACGGCGACATCGCCGCGGTGTCGGCCGTCGTGACCGCCGGCGTTCCGCGCTTCGTCGGCAAGAGCCGCAACACCCCGGCCGGCAACCGCCCGGTCCGCGTGGCCCGCTGCGACATTCCCCAGGACTACTCCACCGGAGGCCATTGAATGAGCAAGCACATCGCCATCGTGGGCGCCGGGCCGGTCGGTGTCGTCGCGGCGCTGGCCGCCGTCCAGCAGGGCTTCCGGGTCTCGCTGTACGAAGCCGAGTCGCGCGTGGACGACAGCCCCCGCGCCGCCACCACCCATAGCTCGACCCTGGAGATGATCGCCCGCGTGGGGCTGATCGACCGCTTCGTCAAGGAAGGCCTGACGGCGCGCTACTTCCAGTTCTGGGACCAGGCCGCGCAGTCCATGGTGGCCCAGTTCGACCACGAGATCCTGAAGGACGACACGCCCTACCCCTTCGTCGTGCAGACCGAGCAGCACAAGCTCGGCAACATGGGCATCGAGAAACTGCGCACGTACGCGGACGCGGCGGTCCACTTCGAGCATCGCATCACGGCGGTCGCGCAGTCCGGGGACGGCGTGACCCTGACCGCCCAGGCCCCCGGCGGAGAGGTACGCATCGAGGCCGACTACGTGATCGCGGCCGACGGCGGCCGCAGCGCGCTGCGCAAGGCGCTGGACATCCCGTTCGAAGGCATGACCTGGCCCGAGCGCTTCATCGTCATCACGGTCAAGGACGACTTCGAGCGCCTGATGGGCTGCTGCTACCGCAACTACCTCGCCCACCCCGACGCCTGGACGAACCTGTTCAAGATCTCGGGGGACGACATGCAGGGGCGCTGGCGCGCGGTGTTTCCGTCCGGCGTGGACGAGACCGACGAAGAGGCCCTGAGCGACGCCGCGGTGGCCCGCCGCCTTGCCCACGTGTTCCCCAGGGCCGAGCCCTACGAGGTGCTGCACCGTAACATCTACCGCGTCCACCAGCGGGTGGCGGCGCGCTTCCGGCAGGGCCGGGTGTTCCTGGCGGGCGACGCCGCGCACGTCAACAACCCCATCGGCGGCCTGGGGCTGAACTGCGGCATCCACGACGCCATGGAACTGGTCGACATGCTGGCCGCCGTCGAACGGGGCGAGGAAGACGCGTCGGTCTTCGATCGCTACGAGCGCCGGCGCCGGCAGATGAACATCGAGTTCGTGCAGCAGCAGACGGTCAACAACAAGAAGCGCCTGGAGGAGAAGGATCCCGCCGTGCGCGCGCAGGCGCTGGACGACATCCGCAGGATCGCCGACGATCCGCAGCGGCACCGGCAGTTCCTGCTGCGCAGCTCGCTGATCGACAGCGTGCGCAAGGCCAGGACGATCGCCTGAGGCGCCCGGGCCGGTTCGCCGGCCCTATCCCGCCGCGCAGTACGGCGCCGGGCCGCCGCCCGGCACCGCGCGCACGCTGGCGGCGATGGCATCGGCCACCAGGGCGACCAGCCCCTGGTGGGCCGCCACCACGTCGGCGACCGACCCGCCGGCCGACGGCTTGACCGACCAGGCCACGGTGGCCTCGACCGGTCCGCCCAGGCGCGCGTCCAGGCGCGAGAACTCGACGTTGATGCGATAGGCGGGCTTGCCCGCCACCCCGCCCTTGGCCACGTCCACCGCGTGCAGCCGGCCCTGGAGCGCCGAGGACAGGGCATCCTGCAATTCGTCGCCCAGCGTGGCGGACCACCGCTGCCCTTCCAGCATCTGTACCTTCGCGCCATCCTCGCGCAGCACGATCTGGCGACGGCGCAGGCGCTCGGGCAGCGCCACCGGGGCGAGGTCGATCACCATGGCCGGTCCGGCCGAGGGCGCGGCGGCCGCGTCCCGGGGCGGGGCCTGCAGCGTGTAGACGTCGGGCGCCACCGGCGCGGCGCAACCCGACAGTCCCGCGGCCAGCGCCGCCGTGGCCAGCACGAATGTCTTCATCGTTCTTCCTTGGGCTTTCCACGCAGCAGCGACTGCGGGTTCTCTTCCAGATAGTCGGTCAACTGGCGCAGCGAATTGGCCGTGCGCATCAGTTCCCGCAACGCGCGCCGCAGGTCCTGCTGCATGGGGGCATCCGCCGAGAACGTGCCTTCGGCCGCCTTGAGCGTCTTGCGCGCGTCCTCCATCGTCGCCACGATCTCCGGGGCGACCTGGCCGTCCAGCCGCTTCACCAGCTTGTCGGCGGACGCCATGGTCTCGCGCATGCCGGCCAGCGCCGCCGTCAGGTCACGGCCGATGGCGTCGAACGGCACCTTGCCGATCTTGTCCACGATGTCGGCCAGCTTGCCCTGCAATTCATCGAAGGCGCCCGGTATCGTCGGGAATTCGTCCAGGCCGTGGCTGCGGCCCATGTTGGCCGGCGGCGGCGCACCCTTGAAGAAATCGATGGCGACGTACATCTGACCGGTCAGCAGGTTGCCGTTGCGCAGTTGGGCGCGCATGCCGCGGCGCACCAGCGCGTCCGTCAGGCGGCGCTCCGCGTCGGCATCCAGCGCGCCCGGCTCGCCGGGCCGGCGCAGGCCCAGGCGCGAGGGATAGAAGTCCACCACCACCGGCAGCCGGAAGGAATTGGTGGACCGGTCGAACTCGATGCCGATGGAGCGGACGGCGCCTATCACCACCCCGCGGAAGTCGACCGGCGCGCCGGGCGACAGGCCCCGGACCGATTGCTCGAAGTACATCACCACGCTGGTCGCCGGACCGTCGTCGACCTTGAGCGCGTCGTCCTGGTTGCCGGCAAGCTGGAACACGGCATCGTCCTGCGCCGGCTGCCCCGGCGGCAGGTGGGGCGAGTCGATGAACGAGACGCCGCCCAGCAGCACGGTGGAGATCGATTCGGTCTGCAGCTTCAGGCCGTCGGCGTCCAGCTTGAGGTTGACGCCGCTGGAATGCCAGAAGCGGGAACTGGTGGTGACGAAGCTGTCGTAGGGCGACCGGACGAATACCCGCACGGTCACGCCCTTGCCGTTCTGGTCCAGGTCATAGGCCACGACCTGGCCCACGTTGACGCGGCGGAAGTACACCGGCGAACCGATGTCGAGCGAGCCCAGGTCGCCGGCGTGCAGGACGAACTGCTTGCCCGGCGTGTCGGCCGTCACGATGGGCGGCACTTCCAGGCCCGTGAACGAGTCCTCGCGCTCCTGCGAACGTCCGGCGTCCACGCCTATGTAGGCGCCCGACAGCAGCGTGCCCAGGCCGCTGACGCCGCTGGCGGCGATGCGCGGCTTGACCACCCAGAAGCGGCTGTCCTCGACGGCGAAGTTGGCGGCATCGGAGGTCAGCTCGACCTCGACGATGACGTGCGACCGGTCTTCGGCCAGGCGGATGGATTTCACCTGGCCGATGTCCACGTCCTTGTAGCGGACCTTGGTCTTGCCCGCCTCGATGCCTTCGGCCGAGCGGAAGGTGATGTCGATGGTCGGCCCGCGGGCATACCAGCTGTTGACCGCGAACGAAAGGCCGGCGATGGCCGCGACGATGGGAATCAGCCAGACCAGCGACGGCAGCCACCGGTTGGGCCGGCGGCGCGCCGGCTCGCCCGGCGTGGCGTCAGCGGGAGTATCAGGCTTGGTTGTCATGGGCGTCTATGGGGTCCCAGATAAGGCGAGGATCGAAGCTCATCGAAGCGAGCATGGTCAGCACGACCACGGCACCGAACGCGATCGCGCCGGGCTCGGGCCGGACGGTGGCCAGCGCATCCAGGCGCACCAGCGAAGCCAGCAGCGCGACGACGAACACGTCCACCATGGACCAGCGCCCCACGGCCTCGACCATGCCGTACAGCCGGGTGCGTTCGACCGGCCGCCAGGTCGAACGCGCCTGGGCCGTGATGACGAGCATCAGCAATACGATGAGCTTGAAGATGGGGATGACGATGCTGGCGCAGAAAACCACGGCGGCGACGAAATAGGAGCCGTCCTGCCACAGGTAGACGACGCCGCTCAGGATGGTGTTGGTCTGCGAGCCCAGCAGCGTGCCGGTGGTCATGATGGGCAGGATGTTGGCCGGCAGGTACAGGGCCATGGCGGCCAGCAGGAAGGCCCAGGTGCGGCGCAGGCTGTCGGGCTTGCGCAGGTGCAGCGCCGCACCGCAGCGGTCGCACGCGAAGCCGCCGCGCCGGCGGGGATGGATGGCCGAGCACTGCGGGCACTCCATCACGCCCGCCTGTGCCGCGGTGCGCACCGGGCTCATGGCCGGTGCTCCGCGGGAGACGGATGGCCGGCCTCGATGGCCTCGGCATGCTCCCACAGGTCGGCCGGATCGAAGCTGACCACGATCGCCAGCAGCACCGTCAGCGCCCCGAACGCCCACAGCGCCACGCCGGGGATCACGATCGCCATCGCGGACAATTTCACCAGCGATGCCACGATGCCCAGCATGAAGACCTCGATCATGCCCCACGGCCGCCCCAGCCGGACAAGGCGCACCACCGGGCCGAAGCCGGCCGGGATCCGGCCCAGCCACAGCGGCACCAGCAGGTAGGCCAGCAGGCCCAGTTCGACCAGCGGCATCAGGATGGTCGTGACGAATACCAGGGTCGAGACCGACAGCATGTCCTCCCGCGCCAGTACCCGGACCGCGCCCCAGACGGTGGTGCGCGTGCTCAGGCCCTGGATCTCCATCGTGACGATGGGGAAGGCGTTGCAGCAGACGAAGACGATGAGGCTGGCCAGCACCACCGGCAGCAGGGCTCCGTAGCGCCGGTCGTTGTTCCGGTAGAGCTCGGACCCGCAACGTGGGCAATAGGCCCGCTCGCCCGGGTCGAGCCGGATCCGGCGGAACACGGCATCGCAGTGTTCGCACAGCTTCAGCGACGTGTCGGCGCGAGGATCGGAATAGTTGGACATGAAGAGGGCTGTCCGCTTCCGCCGCGGGCGGATTGGGCAAGAAGACACTTACAGACAAGACTGTATGTATATGCCTGCGCCATGATATCGCAGATTGCCGCGGCCGCGCATCGCCTCACGGCGCCTGGGACAGGGCCCGGGCCTCTTCCTCCAGGCATTCGACCAGGGCCAGCATGGCGGGCGACGGTTCCAGGCTGTCATGGCGTATCACCCCGATGGGGCCGAACACCGGCGGCAACTCCACCGCCAGAATCGCCAGCGCATGCCGGCGCGCATGATAGGCGGCCACCGCGCGCGGCATCACCGACAAGGCCTGGCTGTTGTCCATCAGGACCATGTTGTTCAGCACCGAGGCCGATTCCACCCGCGAGGCCGGACGGACGTCCTCGCGCTGGAACAGCATGTCCAGCCCCGCGCGCACCGGGCTGCCGCGCGGCGGCAGGATCCACGGGTAGGCCGCCAGGTCCTTCCAGGACGGCCGTTTCCTGGATGCCAGCGGGTGGCTGGCCGACCCGCATACGCACATCGGCTCTTCACCCAGGATGCGCGTGGAGAGTCCGGCACCGGCCGTGCCCGCCCCCAGCCGCGCCACCACCAGGTCCAGCTTGCGGGTCTGGAGATCGGGCAGCAGCGCCTCGATCGAACCTTCTCGCACCAGCACGTTGACCCCCGCCGTCCGGCGCTCGAGCCGCAACAGCGTGCGCGGGACCAGGAAGGCGGCGGAGGACGAGTTGATGCCCACGCTCAGGGTCTCGACGCCCAGGCCGCCGGGCTCGGACCATTCCCGTCCCATGCGTTCGAGGTCGCCCAGCACCCAGCGCGCGTGCCGGATCATCGAGGCGCCGTGCAGCGTCGGGAAGGTCCCTTTCGAGGTGCGCTCGAACAACCTGGCCCCGACCATGCCCTCGAGCTCGGCCAACATCCTGGAGACCGCCGGCTGGGTCGTGGCCATGCGGCGCGCGGCCTCGCCCACGTTGCGCACGTCGTCCATCACCACCATCAGGCGCAGGTGGCGCAGCCGGAGCCGGCCGCGCAGGTACCAGTCCGCGCGCAGCGCGGTCTCGGAAGCATCGGGCATTACATACCAATTTTGATATGTTGATGGCCAAATATATCATTGGACCGCAATGATCGAGATCGGCCATCATCTGCCGCAGATGAAGCGTCCGCCACCAGGAACGGACGCATCGAAGGAGACGATCATGCTGAATTCCGCCACCGGCCTCGTGGCCGCCCTCGCCTTCGCGGCCGGTGCCCAGGCCGCCTATCCCGACCGCCCCGTCACGCTGGTCGTGCCCTCGGTTCCCGGCGGCGCCGCCGACATGGTGGGCCGGCTGGTCGCCGAACAGCTCGGCAAGCAGTGGAACGTACCCATCATCGTCGAGAACAAGCCCGGCGGCGCCACCATCATCGGCACCCAGGCGGTGATCAAGGCCGCGCCCGACGGCTATACCCTGCTGCTGGGCATCGACGCCTCCTTCGCCGCGGTGCCCTTCCTGATGGAGAAAATGCCGTACCAGCCGCAGAAGGACCTGGAACCGGTCGCCACGCTGTCCACCCTGCGCTACGTGCTGGTCGCCTCGCCCACGGCGCCGTTCAAATCGGTCGAACAACTGCTGGAGCAGGCGCGCGCCCGCCCCGACACGATCACCTACGCCAGCGGAGGCGAGGGCTCCACCCACCACCTGGGCATGGCGCTGTTCGAACAGGAGGCCGGCGTGTCGTTCAAGCACGTGCCGTACAAGGCGGCGCCCCAGGGCTTCGTGGACGTGATGGGCGGCCACATCGACATGATGTTCCTGGCCGCCAGCACGGCCATCCAGCCGGTCCGGGGCGGCAAGGTCCAGGGGCTGGCCAACACGGCGGCCACGCCCATCCCCGACCTGCCTGACCTGCCCATGCTCAAGGACAAGGTGAAGGGCTTCACCTTCGACAGCTGGTTCGGCCTGTTCGCGCCGGCCGGCACGCCGGCGGCGGTGATCGACAAGCTGACCGCGTCCGTCCAGGCGGTGCTGCGCAATCCGCAGGTGCGCGACAAGCTGCAGGCCCAGGGCCTGGCGGCGGGCGAAGGCGGCCCGCGCGAGCTGCGCGAGCGCATCGCCGCGGACACTCGCCGCCTCGTCCCCGTCATCGCCAAGATCAAGAGCCAGCAAAGCAAGCCATGAAGCGCCCCAACATCCTGCTCATCACCACCGACCAGCACCGGGGCGACTGCCTGGGCTTTGCCGGACGGCGCGTGAAGACGCCGCACATCGACGAGCTGGCTCGCACCGGCACGCACTTCTCGTCGTGCATCACGCCCAACCTGGTATGCCAGCCATCACGGGCATCGATACTGACCGGCCTGCTGCCGCTGACCCACGGCGTCTGCGACAACGGCATCGACCTGGACGAGCGCACGGGCGAAGCCGGCTTCGCCGGCAGCCTGGCCGCGGCGGGATACGCCACCAGCTTCATCGGCAAGGCACATTTCTCCACGCACCACACATTCGCCCGCACCGGCCGGCCCGAGTGCCAGCACACCGAGGCCGAACTGGGGCCCGACTGGTCGGGTCCCTACATGGGCTTCGGCCACGTGGAACTGGTCGTCGAAGGCCACAACTACTGGCTGCCCACGCCGCTGCCCGGCGGCCTGCACCATTCTCGCTGGTACTACGGCGACGGGCTGGGGGACATGCGCAACCGCCTCTACCAGACCGACCTGGGACCACCCAGCGGCGCGCCGCAAACCTTCAACTCGGCCCTGCCCGTGGCCTGGCACAACTCGACCTGGATCGGCGACCGGACCATCGAATACCTGCGCGCGCATCGCGACGAGCCCTTCTGCCTGTGGGCCTCGTTCCCCGATCCGCACCATCCCTTCGACTGCCCCGAACCCTGGTCCCGGCTGCATCATCCGGACGACGTGGACCTGCCCCGCCACCGTTCCACCGACTACGATCGGCGCCCCTGGTGGCATCGCGCCGCCATGGAAAGCCGGCCGGTGGGCAGCGCCGAGGTCCAGGCATTGCGACAGAACTTCTCGCGCATCCCCACCCAGCCCGATGCCCAGCTGCGCAACATCATCGCCAACTACTACGGAATGATCTCGCTGGTGGACCACCAGGTAGGCCGCATCCTCAAGGCCTTGCACGAGTACGGACTGGACGGCGACACGCTGGTCGTCTTCACCTCGGACCACGGCGAATGGCTGGGCGACCACGGCCTGATGCTCAAGGGACCCATGGCCTACGAAGGCCTGCTGCGCGTGGCCATGGTGGCGCGCGGGCCGGGCGTGCAAGCCGGCGTGCAGGTGCGCGATCCGGTCTCGACCCTGGACCTCGCGGCCACGATGTTCGACTACGCGAACACCGCCGCGCTGGGGCCGCAGCACGGCCGGAGCTTGCGGCCGCTGCTGGAAGGCGCGGACGCCGGCCGGGACTATGCCCTGAGCGAATGGGACGTAGCGGCCTCGCGCTGCGGCGTGGAACTGAAGCTGCGCACGGTACGCACCCGGGACTGGAAACTCACGCACGAACAGGGCAGCGGCGCGGGCGAGATGTACAACCTGGCCGACGATCCGGACGAGATGGACAACCTGTTCGACGACCCTGGCTACGCGGGCCGGCGGCGGGAACTGCTGGACATGCTGCGCGAGCGGCCCGATGACCGGCGGCCCGAGCGGCTGCCGGCTTCGGGTGTGGCCTGAGACGGCGGCCCCAATCCTAGGGCTCCCGGGAAGACTCGGGCTTGAACCGGCCCAGCCCCCTGGAAACCTGATCGGCCGACTCGACCAGCCTGGCCAGATAGCGATCCACCGCCTCGACCGATGTCATCACCGACGAAAACCAGGTCAGACCCAGCGTGGCGGCGACGCCGCCATGGTGGAAAACCGGAACAGCCAGCGTGCAGGACTGCTGGCTGAGCTCGGGCACGCGCAGGGCGTACCCCTGCCGCCGGGTCTCCTCCAGCAGGCGCTCCAGCCCCTCGGGGTCATGCGCCAGCGCGTCTTCCTCGCGGCCCGTGCGGCGCACCACGTCCAGGATGAACTCGCGCTCCTGCGGATCGCAGAATGCAAGGTAGGCCAGGCCCAGCGCCCGCCCCACCAGGCTGCGCCGAAGGTTGATCGACGAATGCAGCAGCGACAGCGGCGACTGCGGAATGGTGCTGTAGCGCACCACCATCGCGTCGATGTCCAGCAGCGCCAGCGTGACCGGCCACTTGAATTCGCGCGTCAGCGCGTCGCACACGGGCGTAGCCACCTCGATCACCTGCGGCTGGTGGTTGTAGCCGCAGCACAGCGACGCCACGCCCGAGGCGAGGTAGTACGCGCCGAACCGCACCGATTGCGCCACCAGCCCCTTGGCTTCGAACGTGCGCAGCAGCCGTGCGATCGTGGACTTGGGTATGCCGGTGCGCCGGTGCAGATCGTCGATGCTCGATACCGACTGCCGGTTCAGGGCCTGCAACAGCTCGATCGCCCGCTCCACGCTGCGGATGCCGCCGCGGGCGCGTTCGTCCGGCGCGTCCGGATGCGGCCGGGTCATGCCGGCTGCGCCTCGGCGGCACCGGCCGCGGCGCGCGCCGCCATGTGCTGGCGATAGGTGCTGAGGCGGTAGCCAAGATCGGGCGAAGCCTCTTCCACATGCATGGAGATAGCAATGGGCAAACGGTCGGACAAGGGCTTGAATCGTGCGAGGATGGCAGCGAACAAGCGGTCGGTCGACGCCTTCTTTACCTGCGGATCCCGGCCAGGCAGCGTGCGCAGGACAAGATGCACGAAGACGTTGTCGGGGTGGGCGTCGGCGATGCGGTAGCGCCGGACCGGCACCGCGCGGGTACGCAGCCCGGCCAGCGGAAAGACACCGTCGGCCGCCACCTCGCGGTGTATGTCATCGAGCAGCGCGTCGACATCGACGTGCGACTCCAGGTTGTCGGAATACTCCATCCACAGATGCGGCATGTCTGTCCCCCTGGCTTACTGGATGCGCAACTGATGGCGCTGGATGAAACCTGCGATGTCCCGCGCCTCGCCACGATACTTCTTGCCGAAATCCGCAGCGCTCTGCACGTCCAGGATGATCCCCTCTTCGCCCAGCTTGCTCTGGACCGCGGGATCCCTGAGTGCGGCATTGATGGCCGTATTGAGGCGCTCGACCACCTCGGGCGGCGTGGAGGGCGGGGCGAACACGCCCAGCGCGCCGCTGGCATTGAAGCCCGGCGCGCCGCTGCGGGCGATCACCGGCAGCCTGGGAAAGGCGGGGCTGGGATCGGGCGAACCGATGGCCAGCGCCCGCACGGTACCGCTTTGCAGATGGCCGGCGGCCAGCGACGAGGAACCGAAGATGGCCTGCACCCGGCCGCCCAGCATGTCGGTCAGCATCTGGGCCGCGCCCTTGTACGGCACCGCGGTCATCTTCAGGCCAAAGGCCGCGTTCAGGTGCTCCAGCGCGAAATGGTTGGGCGAACCGATGCCGCTGGTGCCGAAGTTGTAGATGCCCGGCCGGCTCTTGACCAGCGCCACGAACTCCTCGAAGGTCTTGGCCGGAAAATCGGCGCCAACCAGCAACAGCGTGGTCGGCCGCCCCACCGAGGCCACCGGGAGCAGGCCGTTGACCGGATCGAAGCTGAGTCCCTGGTTGGTGGCCGCGGCGATCTGCAACGAGGTGTAGGCGGTGAAGAGGATGGTATGGCCGTCGGGTTTGGCCTTGGAGGCGAGGTTGGCGCCGACCAGGCCCGCCGCCCCACCCTTGTTCTCGGGCACGACGGCCTGGCCCAGCATGGGGGCCAACACGGTCGCCAACTGGCGCGCGACGGTATCGACGATGGCGCCGGGCGGATAACCGATCAGCATGGTCACGGGCTGGGTGGGATACGGACCCTGGGCCTGCGACGGCGCGGCGGCCAGCAGCGCGAAAACGGCGCCCAGCAGGCGCGCGGCGGTACGGACGGCGCGTGGGCAAGCGCGCGCCGCCGAAAGCTCGGAACGGTACATGATGTCTCCAGGAATGAATCGTTATGGGTGGCGCGCCTCAGGCGCCGGCGGCCGGATCCTCGTAGTCGGCCGAGTTGCAGATCCAATGGTGCGCGATGAAATCGCGCCGTGGCGGTGAAAACACGTCGATCAGCAGGTGGTAGCCCGGTCCGACGCCCTCCGTGGTGTGGACCAGATTGACCGGGATCACCAGCAACGTGCGCGGATCGGCCTGCACATGCAGGTCGTCGCGCCAGCGCGTCGCGTCGTTGCCCCAAGGCGTGCGCAGGTGGTGCACAAACTCGCCCTCGATGGCCAGCGAGCCTTGCTCGAAGCGCGCGTGGCTGTGGGGGCTGAGCTGCGTGCGGTCGCGCGGACCGTCGTATTCGACCCAGTTGATGCTCAGGGTATCGGTCTGCAGCATCTTCAGGCGCTTCTTGTCGGGTGGCGCAATGATATCGTCGACGGGAATCACGACCAGCTCGCCGGCCTTGCGCACGCGGCGGAACGCCGGGGTCGAGGCGACGACGCGCGGATCGTGCTCCACGGCGTTCAGGTAATCCTGCTCCGCCAGGTCCGGGCGCGAACTGGCGATCAGAATGCCCGGACCCGGCGCATCCAGCGTGACCGTGCAGCGCCCGGCCGGCACGATGCACAGCGAACGGCCGGGCGCATCGGCCCGTCCCCCTTCGTACTCGATGTGCGCGCCCGCGCCCGGCAGCAACAGCAGCAGTTCGTGCTCGCTGCGCGCCGCATGGGGCTGGGTGCTGTCTATCCATTCGACCGAGAAATTCTGGGCACGGCCGATGCGCCGGCCACCGGCCGTCAGCGGGTTGTCCAGGTCGATCAGGTCTGCGTCGCGCAGCACCGTGGAGTCGTTGTCGCTTGCCATGGCTGGATTCGTAGCGTGTCGTTCAGTTGAGCGGAGGGTTGGGGCGGGACAGCTCGACGAGTTCGCCGACGGAGGAATACTGCGAGCCGCCCAGACGGGTCAGCGGACGCGTGCGGGCGACGTCGAAATGGCCCTGTGCCGTCATGAACGCCTCGTCCAGGTGCACGCCGACGATGCGGCCGAATACCACCGAGCTGCGAGTCTCGCCGGGCCGCTCGGGCTCGATCTCGACGATGCGCAGCAGCGTGCATTCGAGATGGGCGGGCGAGGCGCCCACGCGCGGCGGGCGAACCTTGACGCTGGCGAGCTTCTCCAGCCCCGCCAGCGCGAACTCGTCGGTGCCGTGCGGCACGTTCAGCGAAGTCTGGTTCATCGCCTCGCGCAGGTCCCAGGTGACCAGGTTGGCGACGAATTCCCCGGTGGCGCGGACGTTGGCCAGCGTGTCCTTCTCCGGGCGGTCGCCCGCGGCGTTGCACGAGAAGATCAGCACCGGCGGCGCGGTGGAGACGAGATTGAAATGCGAGAACGGGGCGAGGTTGGCCACGCCCGTGGCGCTGAGGGAGCTGATCCAGCCTATCGGCCGCGGCGCGACGATGGCGTTGAACAGGCTGCGCTTGAAACCGGGTGCGGTCTCGGGATCGAGAAACATGGCGGCGGGATGGGGGTAGCGGGTGACGGGCGCAGCGGCGACGGTCCGCCGCGTGCGGTTCGCGAAAAATATACGAACCCGCGCGGCACGCTGTCCATCGACATTTCCCGACTTTTCTCCCAGTGGAAAGCTCGGCCGCCGCCGGGCCTTCCCCAGGCGCGGCCGCTCAGGCGGTGCCGCCCACCGTCAACCCTTCCATCCGCAGCGTGGGCTGCCCCACCCCCACCGGCACGCTCTGTCCATCCTTGCCGCAGGTACCCACGCCGGAATCGAGCTTCATGTCGTTGCCGATCATGCCGACCCGGGTCATGGCATCCGGGCCGTTGCCGATCAGCGTCGCGCCCTTGACCGGATAGGTGATCCGGCCGTCCTCGATCATGTAGGCCTCGGAGGTCGAGAAGACGAACTTGCCGTTGGTGATGTCCACCTGTCCGCCGCCGAAGTTGACGGCATACAGGCCGCGCTTGACCGAGCGCACGATTTCCTCGGGATCCTTGTCGCCGGCCAGCATGTAGGTGTTGGTCATGCGCGGCATGGGCAGGTGGGCGAACGATTCGCGCCGGCCGTTGCCGGTCACCGCCGTCTTCATCAGCCGCGCGTTCAGCGAGTCCTGCATGTAGCCGCGCAGAATGCCGTCCTCGATCAGCACGTTGCGCTGCGAGACGTTGCCTTCGTCGTCGATGTTGAGCGAACCCCGGCGGCCGGGGATGGTGCCGTCGTCGACCACGGTCACGCCCTTGGACGCCACGCGCTCGCCGACGCGGCCGGAGAACACGCTCGACCCCTTGCGGTTGAAGTCGCCTTCCAGCCCGTGGCCCACGGCCTCGTGCAGCAGGATGCCCGGCCAGCCCGAGCCCAGCACCACGGTCATCTCGCCCGCCGGCGCCGGACGCGCCTCGAGGTTGACGAGCGCCTCGTGCACGGCATGGTCCACGTACTGCTGCAGCAGCTCGTCGCTGAAATAATCGAAGCCGGTACGCCCGCCGCCGCCGCCGTGGCCCACTTCGCGCCGCCCGTCCTGCTCGGCGATCACGGTCAGGGACAGCCGCACCAGCGGCCGCACGTCGGCGGCCAGGCGGCCGTCGCTGCCGGCCACCAGGACGACGTCGTATTCGGCCCCCAGGCCGGCCATCACCTGCACCACCCGCGGATCCTTGGCCCGCGCCATGCGCTCCACCCGCTCGAGCAGCGCGACCTTGTCGGGAGCCGGCAGCGAGACCAGCGGATCCTGCGGCAGGTAGAGCGAACGCCCCTCGGTGGGCCGATAGCCGCTGGCCACCTTGGCCCGGCCGGCGCCCTGGCGCGCGATGGTGCGCACCGCGCGGGCCGACGACAGCAAGGCATCCTGGGACAAGGAATCCGAATAGGCGAATGCGGTTTTCTCGCCGCTGAGCGCGCGCACGCCCACGCCCTGCTCGATGGAGAAGCTGCCGGTCTTGACGATGCCTTCCTCCAGGCTCCAGCCTTCGCTGCGGGTGTACTGGAAGTACAGGTCGGCATAGTCGACCTTGTGGGTGAAGATCTCGCCCAGCGCGCGGGAGAGATCCGCCTCGTCCAGGCCCCAGGGGTCGAGAAGCAGGGATTTGGCGATGGCCAGGGACTGGATGTTCGGTTCTACGAGTTGCATGGATGGGTGATCAGGAAATCGTTGCGAAACGCGGCAGGCGCCACGGGGTCTACAGTACACGATGGCGCAGCGCGGGCAGCGCGGCGCGCACCTCGGCGATGCGGGCGGGATCCAGCAGGCCGTCGACCACGCCCGGGCCCTCGGGCAGCACGGACTGCACCGCGCCCCAGGGGTCGACCAGCATCGCGTGGCCCCAGGTCCGGCGCCCGTTGGGGTGGGTGCCGCCCTGCGCCGGCGCCAGCACGTAGCACTGGTTTTCTATCGCGCGGGCGCGCAGCAGGATTTCCCAATGCGCCTGGCCTGTGGTGTAGGTGAAGGCGGCCGGCACCAAAATCAAGTCCACCTGCCCCAGCGCCCGGTACAGCTCGGGAAACCGCAGGTCGTAGCAGGTGGACAGGCCGACCCGCCCCCAGGCCGCGTCGAAGCCCACGGGCGAGGCGCCC
Organism: Pigmentiphaga daeguensis; assembly: GCF_039523035.1. Taxonomy (NCBI): domain Bacteria; kingdom Pseudomonadati; phylum Pseudomonadota; class Betaproteobacteria; order Burkholderiales; family Alcaligenaceae; genus Pigmentiphaga; species Pigmentiphaga daeguensis. The sequence continues at coordinate 97,884 of NZ_BAAAEN010000018.1, forward strand.
GGCCGGATGCTCAGCGCCTCGTCGTAGGACTCGGCGCCGCGGCGGAAGTTGAACAGGTGGATTTTGTCGTAGCGCGCCAGCGCCGCGCCATCGGGGCCATAGACGAAGGCGGTGTTGTAGACCCGGTCGGGATCCGGGCACTCCAGCGGCAGGGTCCCGCCGGCCAGGTAGATGCCGTGCCGGCGCGCCTGGGCGGACAGGAACGCCTGGACCTGGCCGTGTCCCTCGCGTTCGCGGATGGCCACTTTCTCGCGGTCGCTGCGGCCCATGAAACAGAAATACTCGGGCAGGGCCACCAGGTTGGCGCCCCGGCCGGCGGCTTCGGCGATCAGGGCTTCGGCGTCGGCGAGGTTGCGCGCCACGTCGGGGGTCGAAACCATCTGGATGGCCGCCACGCGCACGGCGGGGTCGGAAGCTGTCATGGGCGGGGGTTCCTGGCTGTGTGTTGCACGGGCATGCGGCTATTGTCGCGCAGAATCACGGCGGTGGTGCCGCCGGCTCGGCCACGGGCGGTGCCGTTTCCTTGCCCGCCGCATCGACCTTGGTGCTGCCGACCTTGGCCACCTGGGGGTCGGTCCAGGTGCCGGTGACCTCGTACTGGTAGGCCAGGACCTTGGACAGCGGATCCTTCAGCAGCAACTGGGCCAGGAACACGCTCAGCCCCACCGCGGGGTTGACCGCCAGCCCGTACAGCAGCGAGGCGGCGCCGGCATCTAGCTTGGGCACCACCACCACCTGCAGGCGCTGGGTCTCGTGCGCCAGGTCGGCATCGCCGGCGATGACGACGGTGGCGTTCACGCCGTTCATCTTGAAATCGTCGGTATGGGCCACGCCGTTGGCGATGGCCGCGTGCGCCCGTATCGTGTCGTAGGCGAAGCCTTCGCTGAAGATATCGCGGAAATCCAGCGTCACCCGGCGCGGCAGCGATTGCAGCGACAGCACGCCCAGCAGCTTGGCGATGCCCGGCTCGGCCTTGAGGAACTGCCCCTTGTCCAGCGACAGCTCGACCTTGCCGGACAGGCTCGCCAGGTCCAGCGTGTAAGGCAGGCCCCGCCACGATACCTGCGCCGACATGCTCCCCGTCCCGCCCGCCATGGCGCCGTGCACGCCCATGCGCTCGAGGAACTTGCCGGTGTCGGCCAGCTTGAGCACCGCGTCGAGCGACATCGCGCGCCGGCCTCCGGGGCGGGCGCCGGTTTCCAGCTTCCAGACGCCCGAACCGTCCAGCTCGGCGTCCGGGTTTTTCACGTTCAACCGGCGCAGCCGCCATTCGCGGCCCCGGTCGGAGCTCTGGGCCAGCACCTCCAGCCGTCCCAGCGCCTTGCCGAACAGTTCGAAGCGCTCGGCCACGAGATCGATTTCCGGCACGTCCTGGTCATCGGCGGCGGGCTCGTCCAGCGCGTCGCCGCGATCCGCGTCCTCGGTCTCGCTGTCGACCACCAGCCGCGACAGCCGCGCGCTCAGGCGGTTGGGCCCTTCGCCGCCGCGGGTTTCGGCCCATGACAGGCGGCCGGCCAACTGGGCCGACTCGACGTCGGCACGCCAGTTGGCGTTGCCGCCTGTCTCCTGCCGCACGGCGTACAGCGTGACCTTGTCGAGCTGGCGGCCATGCACGCGCAACCCCGGGGTCGACAGGCTGATGCGGTTCAGGGGAATGTCCGCGCCCCCGCCCTGGCCGGCCCCCGCCGCCGGATCCCTGGGCGGCTCGAACTCCGCGGCCACCTTGCGCAGTGCGTCCACGTCGACCTCTGGCAGGGAAGCGCTCACGCTCAGCCCCGGGCCGCCGATCGTGGCCGCGCGGTTGATGCCGATGGCCCCCCGCACGGCGGCCACGGTGCCGGCGGACGCGTAGTCGCGTTCGACGTGCAGGTTGACGGCGGGCCCCAGGCTGCCGGCGAACCAGTCCATCCGGGGCTTGTCCGCCGTGGCGGCGTTTCCGCTCCATTCCAGCCGCGACGGGCGCGCTTCCTGCGCGGTCTTGCCCAGCGGCGCGGGCAGGTCGGCCGCCAACCCCACCAGGTCGGACTCCACCAGCACGGTGGGCGTCTTGCCGGGCGGGATCCGCACCGAGGCCTTGTAGGCCGTGCGGCCGGACAGCCGCGCCATGCCGGGGGCCTTCCACCAGAAGCCCAGCGCCGCGGCCGATGCGGAGCCCTCGGCCCGCAGCAGGTCCGTGCCGTCCGGCTGCGGGCCGCCGGACAGCTTCAGCGGGCCGTCCAGAGCCATGCCCGCCACGTTGCGCAGGGCGATGCCATGCTGGTCGAAGGCCACCGTCCCGGTCAGCCGCGAGAAAGGCGGCACGGCGGGCGCCAGGGAGAAATCGTTGCCCGACAGCCGGACCTCGCCCTTGACCTGCACCTCGGCATGGCCGGGATCCGCGTCATGGTGGTCGAGCGGAATGCGCAGGGACAGGGGCACCACGAAGTTGCCGCTGGCGGAGGCGTCGTCCAGCGCACCGCCTATCATGTGTCCCACCGGCGAGCGCTTGACGAAGGCCAGGAACGCCGGCGCCGCTCCGCGCGTCTCGCCATCGATCTCCAGCAGCGGCCCATGCTCGAGGTTGGCGATGGCCGCGCGCGTGCGCCCCATGGCCACGGTGGTCGCGCGGTCCACCCGCACGCGGCCTGAGCGGACGTCCACGCCCATCGACACCCGGTCGAACACGAGATCCCCCGCGAGGTCTTCCAGCCGGGGCCAGAACTCGCCTCGCGCCAGGGGTTCGGGCAGGTAGTCCAGGGTCACGCCGCTGACCTTGCCTGCCACCCGGAACTCCCCGGACTTGTCCGCGCCGTAGGGAAAGGTGTCCAGGTCGCCGCGCAGGCGCACGGCCACATTCTCGGCCTGTCCCGAGACCAGCGCATGCTGGAGCCAGGTCCGAACGTCCGCGCCGACCACGATGGGGATGTAGCGATGGACCTCGCGCACGTCGGCGCGCGCCAGCGTGCCCCGCAGGTCCAGGGTGCCGGCGGGCCCGCGGCCCTGGCTGCTCCAGTTGCCGCTGAAACTGCCCTCCACGCCGCGGCGGCTGAAATCCAGGCGCTCGACGTCGACCGTCCAGGCGCCGTCGGCCCCCTTGCGGGCCGCGGCCCGGACATCGAAGACGTCCATGGGCAGGTCGGGCTCGGCGAACACGCCCGGAAAGCGCAGCACGGCGTCGCGCGCGTGGACGTCGACGCGTCCGCCCTGCGCGTCCACCTCGATGCTGCCCCGCAGGTTGGAGAACCCCGGCCGTTGCGGATGGTGGCCATCGTTGACCGCCGGTTCCGGCGCCGCCGCGATCGACAGCCCCGAGAACGCCGCGCGCCCCGACACCCCGGTGGGCTGCGCGGGCGCCCCCTGCCAGCCCAACCGCAGTTCGTCGATCCGGCCCTCGGGCCGCAGCTCGGCCAGCTTCTCGCGCGCCGCCGCTGGCAGGGGCAGGCGGTCCGCCAGATGCAGGCCGGTCGCGAGATCGAATCCGTCCACCTCGAGCTGCGTGGCGGGCGGCGTGCCCTGGCGCCCCGGAGTCCAGGTGGCGGCCAGCCGCTGGGGATGCAGCGCCAGGCCATCGGCGGTCGCCGCGTCCAGCCCGGCCAGGTCCAGCTGGTAGCCGCCGCCGGCCACCGGGGACAGCTCGGCCCGGCCCGCCAGCCTAGCGATGTCCAGCGGCGGCAGGTCCGGCCCGAGCTGCACGCTCAGGTCGCGCAAGGCCAGGCGCGCGCTGCCGGAGCGGATTCGTCCACGGTCGTAATCCATCCAGGCCCGCAGGTTGCCCGCGCCCTGCCGAGGCTCGCCCGGCAGGTCCAACCAGGTCCGCCATCCCGCCAGGTCGACGCCGTCCAGCGCCGCGTACAGCGACCCCCGCCATTGCTGCGGATCGGAGGCGTCCAGCGTGAACCAGCCATGCGTGAAGTCCGCGCGCACGTCCAGCATGGACCCCAGCGCGGCGGGCGGCTCGGCCCTGAGCGCGGCACGGTGGTGGCGCCCGGTGTTGCGCATCACGAAGGCCACGTTGCCGATCTCCAGCGGCGGCGCCTCCCGCCGGGCATCGTTCCACCGCAGGCGGGCGCCGCGTACCACGACCTCGCGCTGGGCCAGCAGCCAGTCCAGGCCTTCGCGCGATCCGCCCCGGGCCTGGGGATCGACTTCCCAGCCGGCGATCCAGTAGCGCCCCTGCCCATCGCGGCGCGCCTCGAGTTCGGGCGCGTCGAGCTGCAGGCGCAGCAGGCGCGGCTCCAGCACCAGCAGGCTGCGCCACGACAGGATGGCCGACACGCGAGGCAGGACCAGCCCGGACTGCCCGGAGGCATCCGACACCTGGACGGAGGACAGTTCGAAGCTGGGATGCAGGCCCAGCCATTCGGCATCGATTCGGCCTATGGTGACCGAGGCCCCGATCGCGCGGCCGACCATGCGCTCGATGCCCGGCCGGTAGTCGTCGATGGCGGGCAGCACGGCGTAGCGCACGACCACCAGGGCAACCGCGAACAGGAAATAGGCGGCCAGGATCACCCAGACCAGGGGCCGCACCACGAGGCGATAGAGATAGGCTAGGTCGATATGCACGAAGAAACGGCGGAACGCAGTCGTTCCGTCGAAGCGGCCGCTGTGGCCTGGATGGATGAATCGGGAAAATGAAAGCTTATACCGCCCCGCATGTCTTATGCTGGCTTATGCGCAAAACTTCTTCGTGGCGCACAATTCTGTAACGTACTGCCACAACTTTCGCCATGACAGACACTTCGCTGCTCACCCCCGCGCTTTCCTGGTCGGGCCACCTGCGCCGACGCATAGACGCCCAGCCCGACTACGGACGGTGGCTGGCCGACGCGATGACCCGGCCGGTCGACGTCCAGGCCCTGGCCGCCTGGTTCGACGAATTGTGCACGGCCCGGGGCGTGGCCGCGGCCGGCCCCCTCCCGGTGGCGGACTGCCGCGCGGTGCTGCGCAGGCTGCGCGAGCGCGTGTTCTGCACCGTCATGGCCCGCGACCTGGCCGGCCTGGCGCCGCTGGAGGAGGTCGTGGGCGCCATGACCCGCCTGGCGGACCTGGCCATCGAGCAGGCCTACCGCAGCGTGGCGGCCGAACTGGCCGAGGTGCACGGGATTCCGCGCGAGGCCGCCTCCGGCCTGCCGCAGGAAATGCTGATCGTGGGCATGGGCAAGCTGGGCGGCGAAGAACTGAACGTCTCGTCCGACATCGACCTGGTCATGCTGTACGGCGACGAGGGCGAGACCGACGGGCGCAGGCCCATCTCCCATCACGAGTTCTACGGCAGGCTGACGCGGCGCATGATGCCGGTCATCTCCGAGATCGACGCCGACGGCCACGTGTTCCGCACCGACCTGCGGCTGCGGCCCGACGGCGATGCCGGACCGCTGGCCTGGAGCCTGGACGCCTTCGAGAACTACCTGGTCTCGCAGGGACGGGAATGGGAACGCTATGCCTGGCTGAAGGCGCGGCGCATCGAGGCCCAGGCGTTCGAGGGCAGCGACCCCGCCAGCCAGGCGGCGCAACTGGAGGCGCTGCGGCGGCCTTTCGTCTACCGCAAGTATTTCGACTTCGATGCGCTGGCGGCGCTGCGCGCGCTGCGCGAGCGCATACGCGAGGACTGGAACCGCCGCTCGTACAACGGCACGGGCAGCCAGGCCACGCAGGCCGACAACGTCAAGCTGGGCGAAGGCGGCATCCGCGAGATCGAATTCGTGGTCCAGCTCTCGCAACTGATACGCGGCGGCCGCACGCCGACGCTGCAGGAGCGCGGCCTGCTGGCCGCGCTGCATGCCGAGCGCGAGGCCGGCCTGGTCCAGCCGGAGGATGCCGTGCGCCTGGAGGCCGCCTACCGCTTCCTGCGGCGGGTCGAGCATGCCCTGCAATACCGCGAGGACCAGCAGACCCACCTTCTGCCCCAGGACGACGAACGGCGCGCCGAACTGGCCCGCGCGCTGGGCTTCGACGACCCCGCCGGCTTCGAGCGCACGCTGACCGCGCACAGGGAATTCGTCGAAGCCACCTTCCGGGGCGTCTTCGGCCAGAACGAAGGCGATCAGTCACCGGGGGACCGCGGCGCGGCCGACCCCGAAGACGAACTGGTCGCGCGCATACGCGCGACCCTGCCGGCCGAGGCCGACAGCCTGCTGCCGCGCGCCTCGGCGCTGCTCGACAGCCCTCGCATACGCAGCCTGCCCGACAACAGCCGGCGGCGCCTGGCCGCCCTGCTGCCGGCCGCCGTGGACGCCTGCGCCGGCACCAAGGCGCCCGCCGCCGCGCTGGTCCGCATGTTCGGGCTGATCGAGCACATCGCCCAGCGCAGCGCCTACATGGCGCTGCTGGCCGAGTATCCCGACACGCTGGCGCGCGTGGCCCGCATCTTCGCGGCCAGCGACTGGGCCGCGGGCTACCTGACCCGGCATCCGCTGCTGCTGGACGAGCTGCTGGACTGGCGCACGCTCATGGTGGAGCCCGACCTGCCCGCCATGGCCCGCAAGCTCAGCGACGAACTGGATGCCTGCGTGATCGACGGCACCGGCGCGCCCGACGTCGAGCGGCAGATGAACCTGATGCGCGACACGCAGCGCCAATGGGGCTTCCACCTGCTGGCGCAGGACCTGGAAGGCCAGTTGACGGTCGAGCGGCTGGGCGACTACCTGTCCATGGTCGCCGACATCATGCTCGAGGAAACGCTCAAGCGCGTCTGGTACAGCGTGTCCAGGGACGAAGGCCGCACGCCCGCGCATTTCGCGGTCATCGCCTATGGCAAGCACGGCGGCAAGGAGCTGGGCTACGCCTCGGATCTCGACCTGGTGTTCCTGTTCGACGACCCGCGCGAGGACGCCGGCGAGATCTACGCCCGCTTCGGCCAGCGCATCCTGTCATGGCTCGGCTCGATGACCGCCTCGGGGCGCCTGTACGAAGTGGACCTGCGCCTGCGCCCCGACGGCCAGGCCGGGCTGATGGTGATCTCGACCGAGGCCTTCGAGCGCTACCAGAAGGAGCACGCCTGGCCCTGGGAGCACCAGGCCATCACGCGCGCCCGCTTCGCCGCCGGGGATCCCGAGGTGGGCAGGCAGTTCGAACGCATCCGGCGCGAGGTGCTGCTGATGCCGCGCGACGCCCGCCAACTGGCCGACGAAGTCATCGCCATGCGCCGCAAGATCAGCGAAGGCCATCCCAACCGCACGCCGGACTTCGACCTCAAGCACGATCCGGGCGGCATGGTGGACGTCGAGTTCGTCACCCAATACCTGGTCCTGCTGCACGCCCGCGAGCACGAGATCCTGGTACAGAACCTCGGCAACATCGCATTGCTGCGCCTGGCCGCCGAAGCCGGCCTGATCCCCGCCGACCTGGCGCGGCGGGTGGGCGATGCCTATCGTACCCTGCGGCGGGAACAGCACGCGCTGCGCCTGCAGGACGTGGAAAAGGCTCGCGTGCCGCAGGAGGCCCTGACGGCGGAACGTGCCGCCGTGATCGAACTGTGGGAACAGGTGCTGGGCCCCCGTTCCTGAGATCCCCGGGGGCGTCGTCCCCCGTCTTCCCCTTCCCCCGATTCCCGCCGCTTCCCGCCGGAAGCGGCACGCGGCCGCTCGCCCGCTGCTCCGCCCCACCTAGGGTTTCACACAGGTCTTATTTTTGAGTTTTTTACGTAATATGCAAAAAACTCGAATTTCAATGGCGATTATTCGCCACATATCAGATTATATTTTCCATCATGCCCCAAAGACCCGGTCTTTCCTTCAGCCACGTCGGCATCTTCGTCACCGATATCCAGCGGATGGCCGATTTCTATTCGCAGGTCCTGGATTTCACGATCACGGACCGTGGCATGCTCGACGGCCCCCATGGCCCGATCGAACTGGTGTTCACCAGCCGCGATCCGGACGTCCACCACCAGATCGTGCTGGTGTCCGGGCGGCCCGCCGATCTCCGCTTCAACGTCATCAACCAGTTGTCGCTGATGGCCGACTCGCTGGAAACCCTGCAGCGCTACCATCGCCGCCTGGTCGGCGCGGGCGTCGCAGAACTGGCGCCCGTCACGCACGGCAACGCGCTGTCGCTGTACTGCCGCGACCCGGAAGGCAACCGGCTCGAGCTGTACATCGACACGCCCTGGTACGTGTCGCAGCCCATGCGCGTGCCCATGCCCATCGAGCTGCCGCCGGCCGAACTCATGGCCTGGGCCGAGCGGCACGCGCGCGCCCTGCCCGGCTTCCGCAGCCGCCAGGACTGGCGGGCCGACATGGCCCGGCGCATGGGCGTGGAGCAGGCGCCCGCATGACGGAAAGCGCATCCAGCCTGGGCCGCATGCTGACGCTGCTCGATGCCTATACCCACGAGCGGTACGCCTGGACGGTGGACGACCTGGCCAGCCACTTCGGCTTCACCCCCTCGTCCACCTACCGCTACGTCAAGGAACTGTGCGCGGCCGGATTGCTGATACGGCTGCCGCGCGGCATCTACGTGGTAGGCGCGCGAGTAGTCGAGCTCGAGGCCCTGATCCGCGAGACCGACCCAGTCACCCGCGCCGCCCAGCCCATCCTGCGCGACCTGGCGCAGGAAACCGGCTGCCACGTGCTGCTTTCGAACGTCTACGGCGAGCACCTGCTGAACGTGGCGCACGAAGCCGGCGTCGAGCCGCTGGAATTGACCTACATGCGGGGCAAGAGCCTGCCCTGGTTCCGCGGCGCGCCGTCGCTGTCGGTGCTGGCGTTCTGGCCGCGGGCGCGGGTACGCAGCCTGTTCGAGCAGACCCACCCGGACGCCGGCGAGCAGGCCTGGAACGCCACCTGGGCCGGCCTGAAGGCCATACGCAAGGCGGGATACGCCATCAGCCACGCCGGGCTCGATCCCGACGTCATCGGCTACGGCGTGCCCGTGATGGCCGAGGATGAAGTCATCGGAACGATCTCGCTGGTCTGTTCGAAACAGCGGGGGGAGTTCCTCAACGGCGCGGCCCTGGGGGCCGTGCTGCAACAGAAAAGCCGCGAGATCTCCGCCCGCCTGCAGGCGGCGGACTGAGCGGCCACACGCGCGCCTCGACGGGGCCGCACGAAAACGGGGACGAAGAGGAGACCCACCATGCATGACACGATCACCGGCCGCCGCCAGGCCCTCGCCGCCGCCGGCATCCTGGCCGCGGTACTGGCGGGCCCCGCGCACGCGCAGACCACCTACCCCAACCGGCCGATCAAGCTGCTGGTCGGCTTCGCGGCCGGAGGCGGCAGCGACGTCGTGGCCCGGCTGGTCGGCAAGGCGCTGTCCGAGCGGGTCGGCCAGCCCGTCATCGTCGAGAACCGCGCCGGCGACGGCGGCAACATCGCCTCGGCCCAGGTCGCCAAGAGCGAGCCCGACGGCTACACGCTGGTCCTGATGACCAGCGGCCACGGCACCAATGCCGCCATGCGCAAGGACCTGCCCTTCGAGCCGGTCAAGGGTTTCAGCTGGATCTCCACGATCACGACTTATCCGTTGACGCTGGCCGTGGCGCCGTCCTCGCCGATCAAGTCCTTCGACGACTTCGTCCGCCGCATCAAGACCGAAAAAGACCGCTACACCTACACCTCGGTCGGCGTGGGTACCGCCATGCATCTCGTGGGCGAATGGATCATGGCCGAAAGCGGCGGCAGCGCGCTGCACGTGCCGTTCAAGGGCGGCGCCGGCCCGATGACCGAACTGCTGGCCGGACGCGTGGACGTCATGATCGACACGATGACCAACACCGCGCCGCTGTTCAAATCCCAGCGCGTGCGGCTGCTGGCGACCACCGCGCCCAAGGGCGTGCAGGCGCTGCCCGGCGTGCCCAGCGTGGCCGACACGCTGCCCGCCGTCGTCTTCGAATCGTGGCTGGGCATCGCCGCGCCCGCCGGCACGCCCGCCGACGTGGTCGCGCGCCTGAACCGCGAATTGCGCGCGGTGCTGGATACGCCCGCCGTGCACCAGCAACTGGTCGACTGGGGCGGTTCGCCGCGAGCCTCCTCGCCCGACGAATTCCAGGCCCGCGTCGAGAACGACATCCGCCGGCTGCGCGCCGTCGTGGTCCAGCGCAACATCCAGGCCGAATGAAAGAAAAAGGGGCGCGGGCGCTCAGCCCGCCAGCCACCTCAGCAGCCACAGCATGACCATGCCCGCGCCTATCATGGCGATCGTGTTGCGGGTGGCCACCATGACCGCCACCGCGATCACGGCCGCCAGCGCGCGCCAGTCGAACACCGGCAGGCCGCCCGGCGCCCATGGCAGCAGGTCCGGCACGATCACGGCCGCCAGCGCCGCGGCGGGCGCATAGCGCAGCGCCCGCCTGACGCCTTCGGGCAGGGGCACGTTGTCGCCCAGCAGCAGGAAGCCGGCGCGCGTGAGCACGGTGCACAGCGCCAGCGCGATGATGACCAGCCAGACGTACAGGGAATCGGATACCGGCGGCAGGGTGGACGGACTCATGCCCCCGCCTCCTTGCGGCGCTCCAGCGCCCGCTCCGTGGCCACGCCGGCCCAGACGCCCGCCACGACGGCCAGGACCAGCCCCAGCCGCAAGGGCAGCGGCTGGCCGGCCCACCCCACCAGGGATGCCGCCCCGACCGCCGCGGCCACGGGCCAGCTCGCGACCATGGGCACCACGATCGCGATCAGCGCCAGCACCGCGGCGAACTCCAGCGACCACGACTGCGGCACCACGGCGCCCAGCAGGATGCCGGCCACCGAGCACACCTGCCAGGTCAGCCAGTTGCCCACCGCCGATCCCAGGAAGAACCAGGTCTGCTCCGGCGTGCCCTTGACGGCGGCATCGCCGTAGCGGGGCATGAACAGCACGAAGCCGATGTCGCTCGTCAGGAAGCCCAGTCCCAGGCGGCGCCAGCGCGAGTAGCGGCGGAAATACGGGTGCAGCGCCGCCGCGAAGATCACGAATCTCAGGTTGACCACGCAACCCGCGGCGAACACCAGCCAGACCGGGGCGCCCGCCACGATCAGCGGCAGGGCGGCCAGTTGCGCGGAGCCGGCGTACACCAGGAAGGTCATCGCCAGCGCCAGGGTCTGGCTGAGGCCGATCTTGACCATGGCCACGCCGCTGACCATGCCCCAGACGCCGATCGCGATCGTGGTCGGGGCCAGCGCCTTCAGGCCCGCGACGACGGCCGCCCGGCGCTCCTGGGGGGACAGACCGGGCACTGCGGCGGACGGGCGCATGGCGGACATGGGATCGGGGGGAACGGCGGCGGGCTCCCGGCGAAGGCCGGCCGGGAAGGAGTAAAGTTATGGCTCGCAGCTATTGTAAGTGATTACCCGAATCTCCCTGGATTCCCGGGAAGCGGCGGGCGTGGACCCCTGCGCGCCCGCTTCGCCGCTGGATCCTGTCGCAGATTGGTACAATATCTGGTTCATTTCGGAGATCCCCATCATGTCGATGTCAGACCGCGACGGCTTCATCTGGTACGACGGCAAGCTCGTGCCCTGGCGTGAAGCCAACACCCATGTGCTCACACACTCTCTGCACTACGGGTTGGCGGTATTCGAGGGTGTGCGTGCGTACAAGACCGACATCGGAACCTCGATCTTCCGGCTCAAGGAACACACCGACCGCCTGGTCAACTCGGCCCACATCTACCAGATGCAGATCCCGTACAGCCGGGAAGTCCTGATGGAAGCGCAGAAGGAAGTGGTCCGCGTCAACAAGCTGGAATCCTGCTATCTGCGTCCCATCGCGTTCTACGGTTCGGAAAAGATGGGCGTCTCGCCCAAGGGCGCCAAGGTCCACGTGGCGGTCGCCGCCTGGGAATGGGGCGCCTACCTGGGCGCCGAGGCCCTGCAGAAGGGCATCCGGGTCAAGACCTCGTCCTATGCCCGCCACCACGTCAACGTGACCATGCCCCGCGCCAAGCTGGCCTCCACCTACGCCAACTCCATCCTGGCGAACCTGGAAGCCACCGAGGACGGCTACGACGAGGCCCTGCTGCTCGACACCGAAGGCTTCGTGGCCGAGGGCTCGGGCGAGAACGTCTTCATCGTCAAGGACGGCGTGCTGGTCGAGCCCGAGATCGCCTCGGCCCTGACCGGCATCACGCGCTCGACCATCCACAGCCTGGCCGCCGACCTGGGCATCAAGGTCGTCACCAAGCGCCTGACCCGCGACGACATCTACATCGCCGACGAGGCCTTCTTCACCGGCACGGCGGCGGAAGTCACGCCCATCCGCGAGCTGGACCGCCGCAAGATCGGCGCCGGCCAGTGCGGTCCGATCACGGCGCGCCTGCAGCAGGCCTTCTTCGACCTGGTCGCGGGCCGTAACGCCAAGTACGGCCACTGGCTCACGCACGTTTGATCGGGAGGAACGGCCATGACCACCGAAGCCGCCAACGCCATCATCGAAGTCGATGCCGATGCGCTTCCGCTTTCGTGCCCGGGGCCGCATACTCCGCTGTGGAACATGCACCCCAAGGTATTCCTGGACATCGGGACGACCGGCGAAGCGAAGTGCCCATACTGTGGCGCCGAATACCGTCTGAAGGACGGCGCCAAGGTACATCATCACTAAATCCCCCCGGGCGCTCGCGCGCCCCTGGGGGGGACATGGCTGACGCTGCCCCGGCCCGCCGGGGTTTGCTTTTTATTCACAGGACCTCCCCGTGCAGCACAACGATTACATCCTGACGCTCGCCTGCCCCGATACGACCGGCATCGTGTACCACGTGTCGGGATTCCTGTTCGAGCGCGGCTGCAACATCCTGGACTCGCAGCAGTTCGGGGACGAGGACACCAAGCTGTTCTTCCTGCGCGTGCACTTCTCGGTGCCGGACGGCCTGGACGCCGACACCGTGCGCAAGGAATTCGCCGCCGTGGGCGAGCGCTTCTCCATGCAGTGGCAAATCCGCGACCCTCACCGGCGCGCGCGCGTGCTGCTGATGGTCAGCAAGCACGGCCACTGCCTGAACGACCTGCTGTTCCGCGCCAAGAGCGGGCAACTGCCCATCGACATTCCGGCCGTGGTCTCCAACCACCCCGACTTCGCGCTGCTTTCCGCGTCGTACGGCGTGCCCTTCTACCACCTGCCGGTGGCGCAGGGCGGCAAGGAACAGCAAGAGCGCCAGGTACTGCAGATCGCCGAGCGCGAGAACATCGACCTGGTCGTGCTGGCCCGCTACATGCAGATCCTGTCGCCCGAGATGTGCCGGGCGCTGGCCGGCCGCGCCATCAACATCCACCACAGCTTCCTGCCCAGCTTCAAGGGCGCGCGCCCGTACTACCAGGCGCACGACCGCGGCGTGAAGCTGATCGGCGCCACCGCCCACTACGTCACGCCCGATCTGGACGAAGGCCCCATCATCGAGCAGGACATCGCCCGCGTGGACCACAGCATGTCGCCGGAAACCCTGACCCAGGTCGGGCGCGACGTCGAATGCCTGGTGCTGGCGCGCGCCGTGCGCTGGCACGTCGAGCATCGCATCCTGTTGAACGGCCACAAGACGATCGTGTTCGCGTAAATGGTGCTCAAATCCCGCGGCGCTCCGCTGTTCGCCACCTCCGAAGAAGCCGAGCAGGCGTTCTACGACGCGCTGGAACAAGGCGATCTCGCGCAGTTGATGGCCGTCTGGGCCGACGACGAAGACATCGTCTGCATCCATCCGGGCGGGCCGCGGCTGATCGGGCACGACGCCGTGATGGAATCGTGGCGCGAGATCCTGGGCAGTTCGCCGGTACCGATACGGCCCACGCGCGTCCACGCCGCGCAAAGCATGATGAGTTCGGTCCATACCGTGGTCGAACAACTCATGGTCGACACCTCCCAGGGCAAGCAGCTCGTCAACTGCTATGCAACCAATGTCTTCCACAAGGGTCCCACAGGCTGGCGGCTGGTCTTGCACCACTCGTCGCAAGCCCCTGCCGACCTCGGCCCGACCGAGCTCCAGGACGTTCCCGACCTATTGCATTGAGTTGCCCGCCCCATCTCGCATGCCCGCCTACCTGGACACGACACCCTGCCCCACTCCCGCATGGTTGCCCGAAGGACATAGCCAGACCATCTTCGCGTCGCAGCTCTCGTCGCACCATCACGCCTCGTTCCAGCGCGAACGGGTGGACACGCCCGACGGCGATTTCATCGACTTCGACTGGACCGCCCCGGGCCTCGGCCCCGATACGGTCGTCGGCCCCGAGCTGTTCGCGCGGCTGGCCGAGACGGCCGGCACCACCGCCGCGTCGCGCAACGGGCTCGTGCTGTTCCATGGCCTGGAAGGCAGCAGCGCCAGCCACTACGCGCAGGCCATCTCGCAGTATTTCCGGGCGCGCGGCTGGACCGTCGTCGTCCCGCATTTCCGCGGCTGCTCGGGCGAGCCGAACCGCCTGCCCCGCGCCTACCACTCGGGCGACTCGGCCGACGTCGGCTTCATGCTGGACGCGGTGCGGCAGCGCCTGCCACGGATGCACTGGCACGCCGCCGGCATCTCGCTGGGCGGCAACGCGCTGCTGAAATACCTGGGCGAGGCCGGCGCCACCGCCGGCTGGCTCGCCGCCGCCGCGGGCGTCTCGGCCCCGGTCGACCTCATGGCCGGCGGGCGCACGCTGGGCACCGGACTGATCAACCGCCGGATCTACACCCACATGTTCCTGCGCACGCTGAAGTCCAAGACGCTGCAGAAGGCGCAGCGCTTCCCCGGCACCATTGACGTGCTGCGCGTGGCCAACGCGCGCGACCTGTACGAATTCGACGACGCCTACACCGCGCCCACGCACGGCTTCCGCGACGTCGACGACTACTGGACGCGCGCCTCCAGCAAGCCCCTGCTGATGGACATCGCCATCCCGACGCTGGTGCTGAACGCGCGCAATGACCCGTTCCTTCCCGGCCGCTACCTGCCGACTCCCGAGCAGGCCTCCAGCCACGTGGTCCTGCACCAGCCGGCACAAGGCGGCCACGCGGGTTTCCCCACGGGCAGCTTCCCGAGCAACCTGAACTGGCTGCCGCGCAGGCTGGCGGATTTCTTCCGGACCGGCCGCTAGCCCTGCCCGGCCCCGCATCGGGCAAGCCCCCGCTGACATCCCCGGCGTTTTCTTCGACAATGGAGAAAACCACACGGATGCTTCCATGGCCTCGACTTCCACGGTATCCAACGCCTCGGCCACCACCGGCGGCCGCCTCCTGGTCGACGCGCTGACCGCCAACGGCGTCGACCGCGTCTTCTGCGTCCCGGGCGAAAGCTACCTGGACGTGCTGGATGCCCTGCACGCCCACGCCGACATCGACGTCGTCGTCGCCAAGCACGAAGGCGCCGCCGCCAACATGGCCGAAGCCGACGGCAAGCTGACCGGGCGGCCGGGCATCTGCTTCGTCACGCGCGGCCCCGGCGCCACCCACGCCAGCATAGGCGTGCACATCGCGCAGCAGGACTCGACGCCGCTCATCCTGTTCGTCGGCCAAGTGCCCACCCGCGAGCTGGGCCGCGAAGCCTTCCAGGAAATCGACTACCAGTCCATGTTCGGCGGCATCGCCAAGTGGGTCGTCAGCATCGACGACGCCGCGCGCATACCCGAACTCGTGGCGCGGGCCTTCGCCTGCGCCACCTCGGGCCGCCCCGGACCGGTGGTGCTGGCCCTGCCCGAAGACGTATTGAGCGCCGCCTGCCCGTCCGCGCCGGCCGCGGTCGCCCCGGCAGTCGCCGGCGGCCCCGATCCCGACGCGGCCCCGCGCCTGCGCGAGATGCTGGCCCAGGCCCGCCGTCCGCTGGTCATCCTGGGCGGATCGAACTGGAGCGAGCCCGCCGCCTCGGACTTCTCGGCCTTCATCCAGGCATGGAACCTGCCCGTGGCCTGCGCCTTCCGCCGCCAGGACATCTTCGACAACCGGCGGCCCCAGTACGCGGGCCACCTCAGCCTGGGCATGAACCCCGAACTGGCCGAGCTGGTGCGCGACGCCGACCTCGTCCTGGCCGTGGGCACGCGGCTGGGCGAGATCGCCACCGGCGGCTACACGCTGCTGACGCCCCCCCGCCCGGCCCAGAAACTGATCCACCTGCACGCCGACGCGGCCGAACTGGGCCGCGTCTACCAGCCCGACCTGGCCATCCAGTCCGCCCCGGCAAAGGCCGCCGCGCTGCTGCGCGGCCTGGAAGCCCCGGCCTCGCGCGCCTGGGACGACTGGACCCGCCGCGCCGGCGAACTGCACGCGCGCTACCAGGTCGTGCCCGCGCCGCATGCCGAGGCCCGCGGCGTCGACCTGGGCCGGGTCGTCGCCCATCTGGACCGCGCCCTGCCCGACGACGCCATCGTCGCCAACGGCGCCGGCAACTATGCGGTGTGGCTGCACCGGTTCTACCGCTACCGCCGGCCGCGCACGGAACTCGCCCCCACCTGCGGCGCCATGGGCTACGGCCTGCCCGCGGCGATAGCCGCCAAGCTGCGCCATCCCGACCGCACCGTGGTCTGCGTATCCGGCGACGGCTGCTTCCTGATGTATCCCCAGGAACTGGCCACCGCGCTGCAATTCGGCTCCGCCGTCGTCGTCATCGTCGTCAACAACGGCATGTACGGCACCATTCGCATGCACCAGGAAAAGCGCTTCCCGGGCCGGGTCAGCGCCACCGACCTGCGCAACCCCGATTTCGTCGCGCTGGCACTGTCGTTCGGCGCCCACGCCGAACGGGTGGAAAGCGCCGAAGCCTTCCCCGCCGCATTCGAGCGCGCCTGCGCGGCCGGCCGCCCGGCGCTGCTGGAACTGCGCACGGATCCCCGGCAAATCACGCCGCAGTCGTGGCTGGCGGGGCATGGATAGCGATGTCCTGGCCGCCATGGCGCGCTGGCCCGACGTGCCGGACGCGTATGGCTGGTTGTCGCTGGATGCCCGGGGCCGCTGGCGCCTGCATCCCGCCGGCGATGCCCTGGCGGGAGGGCCGGGCGTCTCCATTTCCAACACCGGGATCCTGGCCTTCATCGGACGCAACTACGGGCACGACGAGCAGGGCCGATGGTTCTTCCAGAACGGTCCGCAACGCGTGTTCGTGAGGCTGGACGCGGCGCCGCTGATCCTGCGCCAGGCGGATGCGGCCGGTTCGCTGGCCACCCATACCGGCCATGCCGTGTCCCGCGTGGATCGCTGGGCGCTGGACGCCATGGGCAGGCTCTACGCCGCGACCGAACACGGTCCCGCCATGGTCGAGGATCGCCATCTGCCCGACGTGCTGGAACGCATGAAGCTGGCATCGGGGCAGCCGCTGCTCGATGCCCCGCCGGGCTGGCTGGCCGACACCGGCCAGGCGCCGGCCGGGGCCGCGACCCTGTCCGTGGTCTATCCGCCGGTTGGCGCCGCTGCCGCGCCGCTGGCCCCGTTGCGCTGCCCGGCCGGCCAGGCCTTCGGCTTCGTCGACAGGCCCGGGCCCGTCAGCTCTGGAAGCGCTTGAGCAGGTCGCGCTCTTCCTTCAACCGGCGCTGGTATTCGCGCACCTTCGCGTCGATCTGCGACTGCTCGTAGAAATCCCTGGAAGCCGCGCGCGCCTGCTGCAACTGCTCGACCGCGGCCGGCAGGGCGCCGGTCATCGCGTAATAGTCGGCCATGCTGCGGCGCTCGTTCACGGTGCTGCCCAGCCGCGAATAGCTGACCGCGGCCATCTGGTAGAAGCGGGGCTCGTCGCTCCACTTGAGCATCTGCTCTTTCAGGAAATCGACCGCCTCCTGGTTGCGGCCGGCGCGTTGCAGGGACTCGGCCATTGCCATGGCCAGGCCGCGCTGCTCGGGCCAGCGCGCGACGGCGCTACGCGCCAGGCTCATGGCCTGTTGCGTGTCGTTGCGCGCCAGCGCCAGGTCGATGGCCAGGTGCTCGAGCATGAAATGGGTGCGCGCGCCCGACGTGGCGGCCAGGTAAGCGTCGTTGGCCTTGCCGTATTCGCGCTGGCGCACATAGCCCAGCGCCATGCCATAGTAGGCCGCGGCACGCTCGATGCCCTGGGCCTCGGTGCTGCGGTTCTGGAAATAGCGGATGGCCTCGATGGTATCCTGGCCGCTGTTTGCCTGCAGCATGCGCATCTTGGCGCGCACGAAATAGAAATCCGAGGAACTCGGGCGGTCATGGATCACCACGCCGCGCGCCCGGTTCTGCATGTCGGACATGCGCTCGATGGACAGGGGGTGGGTGCGGGTGAAGGCCTGGCCGGTCCTTTCATTCAGCCCCGACGCCTGCATCAGCCGGCCAAAGAACGAGGCCATGCCGTTGACGTTGTAGCCGGCCGCCTCCAGCATCTGGAAGCCGGTGCGGTCGGCTTCGCGCTCGGCCTCGCGCGAGAAGCCCAGTTGCGAGTTGATCGCCGCGGCCTGGCCGAAGGCCATCGCCGCCTCGGGCGCCTGCGAGTTGCCGCGCGCGGCCACCAGCGCCGCCAGCAGGGCCGCCACCATGATCAGCGTGTCCTGCTTCTGCTGCACCAGGCCCCGGGCGATGTGCCGCTGCACCACGTGGCCGATTTCGTGCGCCAGCACGCCGGCCAGCTCGGACTCAGACTGCGCGGCCACCACCAGCCCGGTGTGCACGCCTATGTAGCCGCCCGGCATCGCGAAGGCGTTGATGCTGGGATCGCGCACCGCGAACACGTTGATGTTGGGCGTGCCTGCGGGCGCCTGGGCCGACAGCTGGCGCGCCATGCCGGTCAGGTACTGGAGCAGGTCCGGATCGTCGATATAGGCCGGGTCGCGCAGTGACTCCATCATGATGGCGTCGCCCAGGCGCTGCTCCAGCCGCGGCGAGAGCTCCTGCGCCGCCGAGTCCCCCAGGTCGGGCAGCCCGACCGGCTGGGCGGGCGCCAGCGCCGGCGCGGCCGCCGCCAGCAGGGCCGGCAGCAGCAGCGCGACGGCCTTGCGGCGCAGCGACGGGGAACGTTCGGAATTCGGCATACCGGTATGATAGCCAGCTTGGGCGACGGGTTCCCGCTCCCCTGTCGAAACGTGAAAAATTTACCTATGGCGGCCGGTATCGGGCCGGCCGCACGGCAACGCTTACAGGACATGCCATGAGCCTCAGCACCCTGATTTCCGCGCAGGCGCTGCACGCGCTGCTGCAATCCCCCTCGCCGGTCGTCGTGTGCGATTGCAGCTTCGACCTGGCGGACACCGGCGCGGGCGAGCGCGCCCACGCAGCCGCGCATGTCCCCGGTGCCCGCTACGTCCACCTGGACCGCGACCTGAGCGGCGCCAAGACCGGCGGCAATGGCCGCCACCCCTTGCCGCGGCGCGAGGACTTCGCCGACTTGATGGCCCGCCTGGGCGTCTCCGACGCCACCCAGGTGGTGTGCTACGACACCGCCGGCGGCGCCATGGCCGCCCGCCTCTGGTGGCTGCTGCGCTGGGCGGGCCACGAGGCCGTCGCGGTGCTGGACGGCGGGCTGGCGGCCTGGCGCGAGGCCGGCTACCCGCTGGAGGCCGGCCAGCCCGCCGCGCCCGCCCCGGGCGCGTTCACGCTGCGGCCACCGCTGGTCGCGACCGCGACCTACGAGGACGTGCGGGCCAACCTGGACACGCGGGCGCGCCTGGTCGTCGATGCGCGCGCCCCCGACCGCTTCCGCGGCCAGAACGAGACCCTGGATGCCGTGGGCGGCCACATTCCCGGCGCCGCCAACCGCTTCCTGCGCGACAACCTCCAGCCCGACGAGCGCTTCAAGCCCGCCGCGCAGTTGCGGGCCGAGTTCGAGGCCGTGCTGGGCGGCACGCCCGCCGACCGGGTCATCAGCCAGTGCGGCTCCGGCGTCACCGCCTGCCACAACCTGCTTGCCATGGAAGTGGCGGGCCTGACCGGGGCGGTGCTGTACCCCGGCTCGTGGAGCGAATGGAGCAGCCGCCCCGGCTCGCCCATCGCCACCGGAGACGCATGATGGCGCAATCCCCCCTGACCCATTTCGACGCGGCCGGGCAGGCCCATATGGTGGACGTCGGCGCCAAGCCGGCCACCGCGCGCGTGGCCGTGGCGGCCGGCACGATACGCATGCAGCCGGCCACGCTGGCCCTGGTCCGCGAGGGCAACGCCAAGAAGGGCGACGTGCTGGGCATCGCGCGCATCGCTGCCATCATGGCCGCCAAGAAGACCTCGGACCTGATCCCCCTGTGCCATCCCATCCCCTTGACGCACGTGGCCTGCGATTTCTTGCTGGACGAGGAAGCGAGCGCCGTGCACTGCACCGTGCGCGCCGAGACCGTGGGCGGCACCGGCGTGGAGATGGAGGCGCTGACCGCCGTCAACGTCGCGCTGCTGACGATCTACGACATGTGCAAGGCGGCGGACCGGGGCATGGTCATGACCGACGTGCGACTGTTGGAGAAGAAAGGCGGGAAGTCGGGGACGTGGCGCGCAGAGGGTTGAGCCGGCCGCCTATGCTTCCCAATCTTCGACCCGCAACGCGGGTATGCGCGGGAACTCGCGTACATTGTGCGTGATGAGCGTCAGACCACGCGCCAGCGCCTGACCGGCGATGAGCACGTCGTACGGGCCGATCGGTGTTCCGGCAGCGTTCAGCGTCGCGCGCAGCTCGCCAGCCTGCCGCGCATCTTCCTGATCGAAGGCGAGAACTTCGAATTGCAGGGCGTCGAGTCGCGCCAGGTTCTGCGTAGTCCGCAGTCCTTTGTACGCGCCATAAAAAAGTTCGTGGGCCACGATAGCGGAGAGCGCGAAATCCGCGGGTTTGTGGCGCCGGAGTCGCTCCAGGAATCCGGGATGGCCCTTCAGAAGCGCAATGACGGCGTTGCTGTCAAGCAAGTATTTCACTTGAAGTAGTCCAGCTCGGGACGCTCCTGCTCCCGTGCCGCTTCTGTGGCGGCCCGTTCGAAATCTTCATCGACCGGCCCTATGACGGCATCGAGCCAGGCCCAGTTCTGTGCGACCGGTTCCAGGATGACGGCATTCCCCTGACGCCGAATGCGGACCTCCTCAGTGTCGAAACGGTATTCCTTGGGTAGCCGCACCGCTTGCGAACGGCCGGACCAGAAGATCTTGGCAGTATCCATGGAGATCTCCCAGAATGATATATACCAAAAAAATATACCATTCAAGCTACTGCGGGAGCAAGTTCCCTCTGAGGAGACCCTTAGACCTTACGACTCAGAAACTCGACCACGCCGGCGTCGTCATCCCCTCGGGCGTGACGGCGCGGTACACCCCGCGCGCGACGGCGCGGGCCAGCACGTCGGCGGCCAGCGCGCCCAGCCGGCAGACGATGAAGGGCCGCGGGTCCACCGGGCCTTCCATCATCGGCGCCTGGCGCTGCCCGGTGGAGATCGCGAACACGGTATCGCCGTCGAACGGCGCATGGATGGGGCGGATGGCGCGGGCCAAGCCGTCCTGCGCCATGGTGGCCACGCGCTGCAACTCGTCGGGCGACAGCGCGACGTCGGTGGCGACGCAGGCGATGGTGGTGTTGGCACGGGGGCGGGGATCCAGCTTGGCGTATTCCCAGTTCTCGCCCTCTGCCCGGGTATTCGCCGGGCCCAGGCCGCCGAACTCGTCGCCGATCTCGAAGGCCCCGGCCCAGAAGCGCCGTCCCTGCGGCGCCACCACCGAGCCGAAACTGTTGCAGGCCACGATGGCGCCCACGGTCATGCCGTCGTGCGTGACGTAGGATGCCGATCCCAATCCCCCCTTGAGCGCCCCCGCCGAGGCGCCGAAGCCCGCGCCGTGCGTACCCAGGTCGAAACCGGGCTGGGCCTGGCGAGCGGCCCGCATGGCCAGGTCGCGATAGGGCGGGGCTTCGCCCCATTGCTTGTCGCCGCCGTTGGCGAGGTCGTACAGCACCGCGGTCGGCACGATGGGCGAAGGCGGCACGCCGGGCTGGTGCAGCAGCGTGAAGCCGCGCCCCTGCGCCCCCAGCCAGGCGGCCACGCCGTCGCCGCTGGCCAGGCCGTAGACCGAACCGCCGGACAGCACGATGGCATCGACCGAACGCACGAGATTGGATGCGCCCAGGGTGTCGGTCTCGCGCGTGCCGGGCCCGCCGCCGCGGATGTCCACCGCGGCCATGGCTCGCTCGTCCGGCAGGATCACGGTGACGCCGGTGCAGGCCCGGGCGTCGTGCGCCTGCCCCACCCGCAGGCCGGCGACGTCGGTGATCAGGTTGCGCCCGCCCGGGCGGCCGGCCATTGCGTCGCGTGCGTCCATGCTGGAACTCCGTCGGGGAAATGAAGTGGAGGCTATTGTAGGGACCGGCCGGCAGGCCGGCCACCCGCCCGCTTCATTCCTGGTCGCTCAGTTGCCTGGCCCGGGCGATGAAACTGTCCAGCATGGTGAAGAACCTGGCCACGTCGGCCGCGGAATGCCCGTCCAGCACGTGCCGGTTCCGGGCCTGGGCGGCGGCGGTCAGTTCCGCGTGCATGGCCAGTCCCTGCGGCGTCAGCGACAGCTCCGCCTCGCGGCTGTCGCGCGCGCTGCGCGCGCGGTTGACGTCGCCCCGCGCCACCAGCGAGGACACCGCCCGGCTGATCTGGGCGGCATCGAGCATGGCGTGATAGGCCAGTTCGCGTATGGACACCGGCTGGAACACGCCCAGCAGGGTGACAACCTGCCACTCCACCTGGGACAGGCCATAGTGCGCCTTGGCGAACTGGACGGCGCTGCGGGTCAGCGCCTTGCTCAAGGTACTGACCCGGGGCGCCAGCAGGCCGCCTTCCGGGAAGGCCTGCGAGTGCCCGGGCCGGCGCGGCGGATTCGCCGATGAAGATCGTGCCATGGCCTACTCCAGCCCCGCGCGCGCCAGCGCCGCGTCGAGTTCGTCGAAGGACGGCGGCGACACGGCCAGCAGCCGGCCGTCGCGGACGACCAGGCGGTCGGACTGGGGCCGGGCCAGCAACTGGGGAATGCCGCGGGCGTCGAAAATCACGAAATCCGCCGGCTCGCCGGGTTCGAGCCGCCCCGATCCGGCCTGGCGCATCAGGGCCGCCGGGATCGCCGTCACGCTGGCGGACCAGCGGCCGGCGTGCCGGTCCAGGTGGCCGTTGCGCACGGCTTCGCGGAATACCTCCAGCATGTCGTAGTCTCCGTAGGCGTGGAATGCATCTGCGCAATTGTCGCTCGATAACGCCACGGCAATGCCACGGGCCGAGATTTCCTGCAACGGCGGCAGCCCGCGCAGCCGGGGCGTGCGGCCCGCCTTCCTGTCCTGCAGGAACAGGTTGACCAGCGGCAGGCTGACGATGGCCAGGCCAGCGTCGCGGCAGGCATCCAGCACGCGCTCGCGGGTCTCGTCCTCCTGGACGGCCAGGCTGCAGCAATGGCCGCATACGACCCGCCCGCCCAGGCCGCGCGCCTGGGTGCGCCGCGCGACCTCCAGCAGGGAATCGGCCTCGGGTACGCAGGATTCGTCCACGTGCAGATCCACGTCCAGGCCATAGCGCACGGCCCAGTCGAACAACGCATCCAGGGCCAGCCCCAGGCGCTGCCGCGCGGCGGGTGGCGCCAGCCCAGGCACGCGCGTCACGCCGCCCAGTACGCCGCCGGTCTCGGCCACGCGGCGCACGAAGTCCTCGGCGCCGTCGCCCAGATAGGTTTCCATGGGCGCCATGGCCACCATCTGCACCCGCACCCGGTGCCTCCATCGCTCGCGCAGCCCCAGCATGACGTCCCATGCCATGCGCGCCTGCGGACCGGCCGCATCCAGGTGCGTGCGCAGGCCGGCCGTACCGTGCGCCCAGGCGCAGCGCAGGGCGAAGTCGGCGCGCGCCTCGAGCTCGGCCGGCCGCCAGCGCGCATGATCGGCCATCACGGCCTTGACCGCCCCCAGCAGCGTGCCGTCGTCATTGGGCGCGCGCGCCAGCGTGTGCGTCTTGTCCAGGTGGGTATGCAGGTCATGGAAGGCCGGCCAGACCTGCCGGCCGGCCAGGACCGGCCCCGCGCCCCCTTGCAGCGTCCCGGCGGGCGCGACCGCGCCCAGGCGCCCTCCTTCGACCGCCAGGTCCACGTCCGCCAGGCCCTGGGCGTCGGCCAACCCGGCCAGGGCGGCGGGCAGCAGCGCCGCGGGCGCCCGCGCGCCGCGCAGGACGTAGGCGCCGGCCGCCCGTTCGAGCTCCGCGGCCAGCGATTTCAAGATTCGCGCTCCATGGCGCTTTCGTGCCAGCGCCGCAGGATGCGCTGCGACACCCACGAGGTCGCCAGGAAGATCAGTACCCCGGTGCAGGAAATCATCAGCAGGGCCGCGAACATGCGCGGCGTCTTCAACTGGTAGCCGGCCTCGAGGATGCGATAGGCCAGGCCCGAGCCCTGTCCGCCCGCCCCGGCGACGAACTCGGCGACCACCGCGCCGATCAACGACAGCCCGCCCGAGATGCGCACGCCCGCCAGAAAGTACGGCATGGCCGACGGAATGCGCAGCCGGCGCAGCGTCTGGCCAGGCGTGGCGCCGTAGAGCCGGAACAGGTCGCGCAGGTTGTGGTCGGCGCTGTTCAGGCCGACGATGGTGTTCGACAGGATGGGAAAGAAGGCCACCAGCCACGCGCAGATCAGCAGGGCCGCCTGCACGTTGTCCACCCAGATGATCAGCAGGGGCGCGATGGCGACCACCGGCGTGACCTGCATGATGACCGCATAGGGGAAGAAGGTCAGCTCTATCCACTTCGACAGGCTGAACAGGATCGCGATGGCGCCGCCCACCAGCACGGCGCTGACGAAGGCCGAGGCGGTGATCTTCAGCGTGACCCACAGCGCCGCCGACAGCAGCGGCCAGTCCTCGACCAGCGCCCGGCCGATGTCGGCCGGGCCGGGCAGGATGTGGGGCGAGATGCGCAGGCCGCGCACGATCGCCTCCCAGGCCAGCAGGCAAAGAACGCCCATGACGACGGGCAGGACGATGCGCGCGGTACGGAGCTTGGGGTTCATGCGTTCATCGCCTTTTCGAGGGCTTCCGAGGCCTGCCTGCACAGGTGCGCGTATTCGGCCGAGGTGCGGAACGATTCGCCGCGTTCGGCGTCGGGAGAAATGGACAGATCGGCATGGAGCCGCCCCGGCCGCGCGGCCATGACGATCACCCGCTGGGACAAGTACACCGACTCGAACACCGAATGCGTGACGAACACGGCGGTAAAGCGCTGGTCCTGCCACAGCCGCAGCAGGTCGTTGTTCAGCTTGAACCGCGTGATCTCGTCCAGCGCCGCGAAGGGTTCGTCCAGCAGCAGGACCTGCGGCCGGGTCACGATGGCCCGGGCGATGGAGACGCGCATCTTCATGCCGCCGGACAGCTCGCGCGGCAGGGCATGCTCGAATCCCTTCAGCCCGACCTTCTCGAGCGCCTCGGCGGCGCGCCGCCGGGCCTCGTCGCGCGGCACGCCCGCCAGGTCCAGCGGCAGCGTGGTGTTGGACAGCGCCGTCTCCCAGGGCATCAGCGTGGGCTCCTGGAAGACGAAGCCGACCGCCCCCTTGGCCCCCTGCCGCACGACATCGCCGGCGGTCGGCTCGGACAGTCCGGCGATCATGCGCAGCACCGTGCTCTTGCCGCAGCCCGAGGGTCCGAGCAGGCTGACGAAGGTTCCCCGCGCCAGCGACAGGCTCAGGTTCTCGACCGCCAGCGTGCCGTTGCCGAAGCGCTTGGAAATGTTCCGCAGTTCCAGCACGCGGCCGGTATCCATGGCCGTTCCAGTCATCGCATGCCGACCTTCTTGTTGACGAACTTCAGCGTGTAGGCCTTGCGCACGTCCAGGCCGGAGGGCAGCACGCCCACGTCCACCATGGACCGGTAGAAATGCTCCCAGCGCGCGTCGGTCATCGCCCCGATGCCCAGGCGCTTCGCATCGCCGGAATCGATCAGGCCGCGCTCCTTCATGGCCTGGATCGCGAAGGCGATCTGCTCGTCGGTCATCTCGGGGTTGTTGCGCTTGATCAGTTCATTGCCGGGCGACGGGTCGTCGTACAGGTAGCTGTACCAGCCCTCGATGGACGCATCGACGAACTTCTGCACGAACTGCGGCCGCTTCTCGACGTTGTCGCGCGTGGTGACGATGGTGGTCATGTAGGGATCCCAGCCGTAGTCGGCCAGCAGGAAGGACACCGGGTTCTCGACGCCGGCCTTCTTCAGCGCCAGCGGTTCGTTGGTGATGAGCCCCTGCTGCACCACCTTCTTGTCGGCCAGGAAAGGCGCCAGCGAGAAGGTATAGGGCTTGACCTGGTCGTCGGTGAAGCCGAAGCGCCCGCGCAGGTAGGGCCAGAAGGTCGCCATGCCCAGCGCGCCCACCAGCACCGTGCGGTCCTTGATCTGCTCGATCCTGTCCACGCCCTGGTTGGGATGGGCGATCAGCACGCGCGGGTCCTTCTGGAAGATCGCGGCCACCGACATCAGCGGAGCGCCTTCGCGCGCCGCGTTGAGCGAGGTGCCGCTGCTGCCCGCCGTGAAATCCACGCGCCCGGCCAGCAGCATGGGCGTGGGATTGCTTTGCGGATTGCCCAGGCGGATCTCGACGTCCAGCCCGTGCTTGCGATAGATGCCCTTGGCCACGGCCTGGAAGAAGCCGCCCCACTCGGCCTCGGCTCGCCAGCCGATGAACATCACGGCTTTCTCCGGCGCGGCGCCGGACGGCTGGGCGCCGGCAAGGCCCGGCTGCGCGCAGGCCAATGCCGCGCAGAACAAGAGCGCGCGGCGAACCCTGGAACTGGACTGCTTCATGACGATCTCCCGACAGTGACTAACATCCATCCGCGCGCGGCGGCTTCGAAATCAGAAGAACTGCTCCACGTCGATGTCGTGGTCGAGCAGGCCGGCGCCGCGCAGCACGGTCACCCAGCTGCGGTACATGGCCTTGACCTCGGGATCGTCCATGCCGAAGGGGTGGAAGAGCGTGGTCTTGAACCCGATCTCGCGCAGCAGCGCGGAGTCCTGGCCGGTATGGCGGGCCATCGCGTCCAGCGCGGCCGACGGATCGGCGTACACGACGCCCACGGCTTCGGCCAGCGCATCGGCCGTGGCGGCGAACAGCCCGGGATCGCGTGCGTAGGCCGCCTGCGTGGTCCACCAGTTCGACACCAGCGACGGATTGCCGGTGCTGGCCATCGCCAGCGAGCCCTCGCCCAGCACCTCGTCCACCGCGCGGCCCAGGCCGCGCCGCAGCATCAGGGTGACCAGCGGCTCGACGCAGATGGCGACGTCGATCTCGCCCGCGGCCAGCGCGTCCGGCATCTTGTGGAAAGGCATCGGCACCCACTGCACGCGCGAGACGTCGACGCCGTGCAGGTTGAACAGGTGCAGCGGCGCCGAGTGCGTGATACCGCCGTCCAGCGCGAAGGCACCCAGGCGCTTGCCTTCGAAGTCCGACGGCCGTTCGATGGCCACGCCGTGGCGGGCGATGAGATTCATGAAGTCGGCGCTGCGGCCGGCATAGGAGCCGCGCAGCGCGGCGGCCGACACGAAGCGGGACGGCAGGTCGAACCGCTCGCGCGCCATGATGGTAAGCGTGGGGCCGGAGAAGGTCAGGTCCATGCGGTCGGCGCGCATGTCCTCGATGGCCTGCACCGCCGACCGCTGCACGAACACGGGTTCGATGCCGCGCTTGGCGAACAGGCCGGCATCGATCGCGGTGAACAGGGGAACCAGCCCCATCATGGGGTCGGGATGGGCATCGATTCTGAGTTTCATGTCGCTCCGGCCGCTGTACGGGTCATGACGATTTGCATGACTTTATCATGCAAATTTCGGCTGTCAATGGAACCCGGGACAGGGATAAACCCTGGGCTGGCGGACGCGTGGCGGGGACTAGGCGGAATCGACATTCATGTTCTTTACCCGGTCTTGTCCAATGCGCAGGGGCCGGGCAGGCGGTGGAGCGCAGCGAAGCCGGTCCCGCTGCGCGGGACTACCCGGTGGGGACAGGGTGGACGGGGCGGGCGCAGAACTCGGGCCGGGGTAGCCCACTGGGCTACCCCGAAGGCCGCCCTCAAACAGCTGCGCCCTTGCTTCCCCGTCCACCCTGTCCCCACCGGCGGCTCCGAATGCGCCCCACCGCCTGCCCGGCCCCTGCGCATTGGACAAGACCTGCACCGCTAGTCACGTAGACTCACGGACTTCAGTACGGTCGTCCTGTTGAATGGGAGAAGGAGCCCTCGCTGTGTCTCGATCTGCGATCGTCACTCATCACCGCCGTAGTCCTTGATCGGTGGGGCGGGGCGGCCCGCTCGGGGGGCGCATTCGGAGCCGCCGGTGGGGACAGGCTTGGCGGGGAAGCAAGGGCGCAGCTGTTTGAGGGCGGCAGTAGGCACAGTCCGGGGGACTGTGCCCGCCCGAGTTCTGCGCCCGCCCCGCCGGGCCCACCCAAACCGGGAAGTCCCGCGCAGCGGGACCGGCTTCGCTGCGCCCCGGGGGCTGGGCGGCCCCGCCACACCAACCAAGGCCGGGTCAAGAACTCGAATCTCTCCGCAATGGATATCACCCCCGCACCACGCCGGCGCCCCGACGACGACCGAGGAGAAATAAGCAATGGGACTACTCGAAAGCGCGGCCGGCACAGCAGCGGACAAAGCCGATAGCGTCGCCGGCAAAGACTCCACCCTAGGCGGACTGATCGACGACGTCGCCGGCAAGCTCGGCGGCGGCGCCGGCGGTGTCCCCAGCGGCACCCCGTACTACTACGCCCGCGAAACACTCAACGACAAACTCGGCCAACCGCAAAAACTCTTCCTGAAACCGACCGCCCAGGGCTCCGAAAGCCAATCCTCGGACGAGAACCGAGGCAGCCGCCCCATGCCCATCGAATTCATCCACTTCGGCAAGGTGCACGGCGACATGAACGACACCTTCGCCGGCAAAGGGCCGCCGGGCCACGGCGTAGGCTGCCGCGACGCCCTGCTGCGCGAGACCATGCTGCTGTTCAGCTTCGTCGATGCCGCCAAGCACGTGCTGGAAACCAACATGCAGGGCGCGATCGGCAACGCCATGGAAACCGTCGGTTCGCTGCTGGGCAGCGGCCAGAAGTCCGCGGCGGTCGGCCCCGAGCAATTCACGCCGCTGCTGGTCAAGATCCAGGCCACCGGCGACAAGCTGAACGTCGGGTCGATCGATTACCCCACCCTGCACCAGGCCGGCGTGGACCTGCACCAAGTACGCGCCGACTTTGCCGTGCTGTGCGCCTCGGCCTTCAAGCCGGGGGCGGGCGGAGGCGCGGGACTGCCGTCGCTGCCCCTGCCCGGGCCGCTGGGCGCCGTTGGCGGGGTGGGCGGATTCATTGCCGACATTCCCAAGTACCTGTTCAAGGCCCAGGATACGTACAAGGCCATGTTCCAGGCGGCGCGCGCGGAATACGAAGCCGGCATCGAGGAAGCCTGCCGGGCCTTCTCCGTGGCGGCGATACGGGACGGCCGCGAACCTACCTTCGGCATCTGGTTCTTCGAGAAGGGAGCGCCGGACGCGCAAGGCGCGGCCCCGCCCGAGCCAGCCAAGACCTACGCCGACAATCCCCTGGGCAAGGCCGAGAAGGCCGTCGACGATGCCCAGGACAAGATCGAGGAGGCGCAGGAAAAGGCCAAGGGTGCCCAGGAATCGCTGACCGACTGGCTGGAGACGCCGGGCGCCCGCACGCGGCCGGGCACCGCCGCCCTGGCCGCGGCCTTCGCCACGCTGGCGGGCGGCACGCGCTGGAACGAGCCCCGTACGGATCCCAAGAACCTCGACAAGATCGTTCCCGCGCCGGTGCTGATTTCGCGCGCGATCGCCCAGGGCACCGGCATCCAGCCCTTGCCCGGCTTCGTCGACACCGTGGTCCAGGAGATCGCCAAGGCCTCGGTCGCCATTCTCGAGCGCGTCTACACCAACCTGCTGCTGGCAGCCGGAGACGGCGATCTTCGCGTACTGACCGCGCTGTCCACGCGCGAAGCGCTGAGCAAGTTGATCGTGGACCTCGTGTTCAAGCTCGCGGGCTTTCCCCCTCCTGGAGACAACAAGAAAGCCGAAGGCGAGACCCAGCTCGGCAAAGTCAGCATGGGCAGGCAGCAATTGCTCAACAAGGGCGCGGAACTGTTGCGCGACTTCCTGACCAGGCACGCCGCCCACCTGGACGTCATCATCGATTTCATCGCCGAGGAGCTGAGCGCGGAATTGCAGAAGATGCGTGGACAGGCGCTCAGCAAGGATGCGCGGACCATGGAGATCTGGCTGGGCCGGTTGCCCATGCTGCTGGCCCTGCAGGTTCGCAATACCTTGTTTCCGCTGTTCAACCTGCTGCTCGATGCCTTCGGCCTGGGCGACACCGTGGGTCAGACCGTCTGGAATCCGGTGCGCGACAAGATCAAGCAGGCCACCGGCATGGTCCAGGACGTCAAGCACACCAAGGACAATCTCCTCGAAGCCACGGAACAGGCCAAGGAAAGCGGCAAGAAGATGGACGACGCGGTCAGCCAGCTGGGCGACAACAAGTTCAACTTCCTGGATCCGGCCAACAGCGCCAAGGACATGAAGGACAAGGTCGGCAACGTCGACCGGGCACGCAAGGACGGCGTGCAGGACGTCCTGGACAAGGCCACGGGCGCGGACGAAGACAAGGCCAGGTCGCTGCTTGCCGGCGGCGACGAGGATGCGCCGCCCGCCGGCGATGCCCCCTTCAGCAATATCCGGGTAAGCGACAGCGCAGCGGTCCGGCCCGAGAAGCCCGACATCGATCAGGTCGGCAAGGTCGTACTGGGCACCGAGGCGGCATAGCGGCGGCCAGTTCGGCCCGCCCTGGTCAGGGCACCTGTTCGGTCACCTGTCCCGGCATGGTGATGGTGATCACTCCGCCCCAGTTGCACATGCAGGTCGACGTGTTGTTCAGGACCGGCTGGTTGGCCAGCATGACGGTGGGCGAACCGGGTGTCCAGGGCGAACTGGTCGCGGGCACGCAAGGCATGGGGGTGAGCACGCCCAGGGCGGCGGAGGTCGCCGAGGCGACCGTGGGATTGCCAAGGCTGGCGCACATGCCGAAGGGCATGATGTTGACCATGGGCTTGTGGTCCATGATGTTGGCCGCCGGCTGGTTCGAGGACATCATCCGATTGACGGGCAGCACCACCAGGGACGAGGGCGCCAGACCGAAGCTGCATTGCAGCAGCGCCCCATTGACGACGTGCATGGCCATGGCGGTCCTCCCGCAGCGCGCCGGAAGCCGGCGCGCGGCTACGAGCCGGTGGCGATGATTTCCACGCGCCGGTTCTCGGCGGCACGCGGATCGGCCGGATTCAGCAGTTCGGTCTGGCCCTTGCCCACCGTGCGCAGCCGCGCGGCGTCGACGCCATGGCCGACCAGGTAGGTCTTGACCGAAGCGGCACGGCGCTGCGACAGGCGCATGTTGTAGTCGGCCGACCCCACCCCGTCGGTATGGCCCGCCACCGTGAACGTGCGGCCCTTCAGCTCATCGGAGGCCAGGGCGGCGGCCAGGTTGTCGATGGACCGGCGCGAGCTTTCGGCGATCTGGTCCGAGCCGAACGCGAACTGGATCTGCATGGAAATGGCGGCCGGCGCGGCCGGGGCGGGCGCGGTTTCGGGCATCGCGGTGGCCTGGGACGAAGCGCCGGGACGCAGCGCGCGCGTGCGCACGCCGGCGGTGGCATCGTCGCCGCCGCCGGCCTTGAGCTGGTCGATGATCTGGTTGACCGAGGGGGTCTCGGTGCCGAAGTTGCCGGACTGGGCATGTGCCGGGTGCGGGATCGCAAAGGCGGCCGCGCAGGCCAGGGCCGCGGCGGCGAAAGAGCCCGGGGGAAAAGCGCGGGGCCGGACGGAGGTTTTCATGGCGCGCACTCCAGGAAGATGGGCAGGCGGATGCCATAGTGTGCGCAAATCCCCGATCCGGATCGATATGCCAAGCGGCCTATTCCATCGCCCACGGACGTGGCCCCCCCGGCGGCCGGCCTGCCGGCGGCATAGGCCCTCTGCCCTATCGCCGCGCGCGCCGGGCTTACGTAGATTGCGGATACGGCTTTCACGAATCTTCGAATCTTCGCAACGTGCTCCGAACATCCGCGCCGCCTCTGTTGCCGCTCCTGCGCCGGTTGGCCGTCCTATGGCTGGCCGCGCCATTGGCCGCGTGCTGGGCGGCCGACATGACGCTCATCCTGGACGATACGGCGCAGCAGTACGGCGAATTCGCCGCGCAGCTGCGCAGCGTCAACGCCGCCTCGCACCGGCTGACCCAGGGCAAGGTCGATATCGTGCCTCTGGACTCGCTGCGCCAGCTCGGCGCGCCACAGGCGGCCGCGCCGAGGTCCGGTCCGGACGACGGCGATTCCGTCCTGGCCGGCGTGCGCACGCGCAGCGCGCGCGGCTCCATGCTGCCCGATACGGCGTCATCGGCCTCCCCCCCGCCCCCGGCGCGCGCCGAGGGCAGCGACCCGGGCGTGCTGGTCGCCGTGGGCCCCCGGGCTGCCCGGGCCGTGGTCCAGCGCGCCGGCAGCGAACCCGTCCTGCTGGCCTTGCTGGGCCGCCTGGAATACGAGGAACTGCGCGCCCTGCCGGCGCTGCGCCGCCCCGAACGCGCCATCGCCGTGCTGCTGCGCGACCCGGCCGCGGCCGAGCAGCTCAGCCTGATAGACGCCGTGCTGCCCGGCAAGCGCCGCGTGGGCGTGGTGACCGCGCCCCAGGCCGAACCGCTGATGCGCGAGCTGGCCAGCGCGGCCCTGGCCTGGCCCGCCCAGCACCCCTCGCGCGGCGGCCGGCCCTGGGCCATCGCCGCGGCCGACGCCCCCGACGCCAATGCGCTGACCGGCGCCTTGCAGGTCGTCGTTCCCGCCAGCGACGCCCTGCTCGTGCTGCCCGACCCGGTGGGATCGACGTCCGCCGCGGCCCTGGCGCTGCTGCAATCGGCGGCCACGGCCAACCTGCCCGTTTTCGCCACCAGCGAGGCCATGGTGCGGGCCGGCGCCGTGGCGGCGCTGGTCCCCGGCAACGCGCAGCTGGCCGAGCAGGCCCATGCCCTGGCCGTGCGCCTCAGGCAGGCGCCCCCCGGTCCGCCGGTGGTCGAGGCGCCGCGGCGGTTGACGGTACGCACCAATCCCCACGTGGCCAAGCGGCTGGGCCTGGCCTTGCCGCCGGACGAGGCCTTGACCGCGGCCGTGGCGCGCCGGGACTAGGTGTCGCATCCCTGACGATTATATAGACTCCCGCCGCTACCCCCTGTTCATGGCTCGTGCCGTTTTGCAAGCCCTGATTGAGGAACATGAGCAAGCCA
>NZ_BAAAEN010000019.1:0-123906 GCF_039523035.1 Pigmentiphaga daeguensis
GGAGCCGCCGGTGGGGGTGGGCTTGGCGGGGAAGCAAGGGCGCAGCTGTTTGAGGGCGGCAGTAGGCACAGTCCGGGGGACTGTGCCCGCCCGAGTTCTGCGCCCGCCCCGCCAAGCCTGCCCTCACCGGGTAGTCCCGCGCAGCGGGACCGGCTTCGCTGCGCCCCCCGAGCGGGCCGCCCCGCCCCACCGATCAAGGACGGTTCAAGAACTCGATCCCCGCCACTGAGGACACCCCCCATGCATGGCGATTCAGCCTAGTGCAGCTTGACCCGGGGCTGCGAGCGGCGGCTCAGGAAGCGGCTCAGCGAGCGCACGCTGGCGCCCCACCACCCCAGTACCGCGGCGTAGTGCGACCAATGCGTGCCGGCATACATCATGCGGGCGATCCAGCCTTCCACCAGCAGCTTGCGGCCGGAAAGATTGCCCATCAGGCTGCCCACCCCCTCGGCATGGCCGATCGACACCAGCGAGCCGAAGTCGCGGAAGCGGAACGGCGCCGCGAAGGCCGACTCCCCGCGTATGCGGGCGGACAACAGCGGCAGCAGATACGAGGCCTGCTGGTGCGCGGCCTGGGCCCGCGCGGGCACGGTCTTGCCGGTCTCGCGCCACGGCGCCGCGGCGCAATCGCCCAGGGCGTAGATGTCGGGGTCCTGGGTGCGCAGCGTCTCGTCCACCTGCACCTGCTGCATCGGGTTCAGCGGCAGCCCCAGCCGGGACAGCAGCGACGGCGCCTTGATGCCCGCCGCCCAGACGCACAGGTCGGCGTCGAACACCTTGTCCTGGGCCACCACGGTATGCGGCGTGACCTCGGAGACGCGGCAGTCGGCCACCACCGTCACGCCCCGCTCCACCAGCAGCTCCTCGGCCGCCTTGGCGACGCGCTCGGGCAGCGGCCCGAGTATGCGCGGACCGCCCTCGATCAGCGTGATGCGCAGGTTCTGGCGCGTCATGCCGGGCAGCCCGTAGGCGGAGATCGTATTGCCCGCCTCGTGCAATTCGGCGGCCAGCTCCACGCCGGTGGCGCCGCCCCCCACGATCACGACGTTGACGACGCCCGGCGTGGCCTCGTCGATGCCGGCCGAGGCGCGTGCCATGGCCTTGAGCAGCGCGAGCCGGAAACGCTCGGCCGCGTCAGTGGTGTCCAGCGAGATCGCATACTGGTCGGCGCCGGGCGTATTGAAGAAATTGCCCAGGCTGCCCACGGCCAGCACCAGCGTGTCGTAGGGGACCTTCCGTTCGGGCAGGATGGCCGTGCCGTCGGCGTCGCGCAGGGCCGCCACCCGCACGTCGCGCGCCTGGCGGTCGACGTCCTGGATTTCTCCCAGCACGAAGCGGAAACCGTTGTCGTGCGCGAGCATCGCATAGGAAAGCCCGTCGCGGTGGATGTCCACCGTGCCCGCGGCGACCTCGTGCAGCGAGGGCTTCCAGATGTGGAAGGGCGTGGCGTCGATCAGCGTGACGTGCTCGGGGCCGTGGCGGCGCCCCAGGCGCACGGCCAGTTCGAGTCCACCCGCGCCGCCGCCGGCGATGACGATGCGATGCACAGACTTTGCGTTCATAGACTTTCCCCGATGACTGGCGCACGAAACGCCGGACGGCCCCGCTCCGGCGGCAAGACCTTCAGCGTCCGGCGATCGACATCTCCGGCAACAGGATGGATCCGGTCGTCTTGGTGCCGCGTGTAAGTGTGTCCGCCCCCACCGCGGCGATGCTGCCGAACATGTCCTTGAGGTTGCCGGCGATGGTGATTTCCTGCACGGCATGCTGGATCTCGCCGTTCTCGACCCAATAGCCGAACGCGCCGCGGGAATAGTCGCCGGTCACGTAGTTGATGCCTTGTCCGATCAGCTCGGTCACCAGGAGGCCGGTGCCCAGTTTGCGCAGCATGGCACGGAAATCGTCGCCCCGGCGCGTCGTGCGCGAGGCCAGCACCAGGTTGTGCGAGCCGCCGGCGTTGCCGGTCGTGACCATGCCGAGCTTGCGGGCCGTGTAGCTGGACAGGAAATAGCCCTGGACCACGCCGCCGTCGACGACCTTGCGCGCCTGCGTGCGCACGCCTTCGTCGTCGAACGCGGCACTGCCCTGGGCGCCCTTGATGGCGGGATCCTCGAGCACGTCGATGTGCCCCGGGAAGATCTGCCGGCCCAGGCTGTCGACCAGGAAGCTGGATTTGCGGTACAGCGCCCCGCCGCTCAGGGCCTGCGTGAGCGAGCCCAGCAGGCCGCAGGCCAGGGGCGCCTCGAACAGCACGGGATATTTGCCGGTGGGGATGCGACGCGCGGACAGCCGGGACAGCGCCCGTTCCGCCGCGTAGCGGCCGACGCTGGCCGGGTCGGCCAGCCGGGCCCAGTCGCGGTCGCTGGTGTACCAGTCGTCGCGCTGCATGTTATTGCCCCGCCCCGCAATCGGCGATACCGACAGCGAATGGCGCGAGTACGGATAGCCGTTCAGGAAACCGCGGGTGTTCCCCATCACGAAGTGTCCTTCGTACGAGGACACCGACGCGCCGTCGGAATTGGTGATGCGCCGGTCGGTGGACAGGGCCGCGCGCTCGGCCCGCAGCGCCAGTTCGGCCGCGGCCTCGGCCGGCAGGTCCCACGGGTGGTAGAGATCCAGGTCCGGGAACTCGGTGGCCAGCAGGTCGGCGTCGGGCAGGCCCGCGGCCGGGTCCTCGGCGGTATGGCTGGCGATGTGGAAGGCGGCCTGGACGGTGTCGCGCACCGCCTGGTCCGAGAAATCCGAGGTCGAGGCCGAGCCACGGCGCTGCCCGACGTACACGGTGATGTCCAGGGACCGGTCGCGCGTCTGTTCGACCGTCTCCAGCGAGCCCCGGCGCACCGACACGGCCAGCCCCTGGCTTTCGGACACCTCGGCCGCGGCGTCGGTGGCGCCGACGCGCCTGGATTCGTCCAGCACCCGTTGGATCAACTGGCGGAAGGCGGCGGGATCGGTATCGAGCGCGGGACGGGCCGGCGCGGCGGTCGTTTTCTTGCGGGACGGGGATGTGGCCATGGAATTTCTTCGGGAAGGAGGCGGCCCGGGCACGCGGGCAAGGCGGCCCGGGCGGGAAGGCAAGGCTTTATGATAGCTGGTGTCAGCCTTCTTACCGTCGAAGCACGCCATTTTCCATGTCCCGCTCCAAACGTAGTCCATCGCCCCTGGTCCCGGCGCAAGAAGCCGATCCGGACGGCGAATACCAGTCTCCCAGCAAGTCGCAGCTCAAGCGGCAGATGGCCGCCCTGCAGGACCTGGGGGAACGCCTGGTCGGGCTGCCCGACGCCAAGCTGCGGCAACTGCCCCTGGCCGAACGCCTGTACGACGCCATACGCGAGGCCCAGCGCATCACCTCCCACGAAGGCAAGCGCCGGCAGCTGCAATACGTCGGCAAGCTGATGCGCGAGGCGCACGTCGAACCCATCCAGGCCATGCTGGCCGAGTGGGATGGCGAATCCATGGAACAGATCGCCGCCTTCCACCAGCTCGAACTGTGGCGCGACCGCCTGCTGGCCAGCGACGAACACTTCACGGGCTTCATGGACCTGTACCCCCACGCCCAGGCCCAGCCCCTGCGGGCGCTGATACGCGGCGCCCGCAAGGAACAGGCCGCCAACGCCGCCCTGCTGCCCGGGCGCGAACCGCAGCGCAAGCACTATCGCGCGCTGTTCCAGGAAATCAAGCGGCTGCAGGCCGCGCCCGATGCCAAGTCGCCGTCCCCCGACGGCGACGAAGACGAACACTGACCCCACCGCCGCCATGACCACTTCCGCCAAGCGCCTCG
The DNA here is from genome assembly GCF_039523035.1 of Pigmentiphaga daeguensis. NCBI lineage: Bacteria > Pseudomonadati > Pseudomonadota > Betaproteobacteria > Burkholderiales > Alcaligenaceae > Pigmentiphaga > Pigmentiphaga daeguensis. The sequence continues at coordinate 3,782 of NZ_BAAAEN010000019.1, forward strand.
TGCGCAACCATCCCGACGAACTGCTGTGCGGCCTGGTGTCCATCAGCGACCGCGCCTCCAGCGGGGTCTACGCCGACGAGGGCATCCCCTCGCTCAAGGCCTGGCTCGACGGCGCCCTGCGCACGCCGGTGCGCTACGTCGAGCGGCTGATCGCCGATGACGCGCCGGCCATCTCGGCCACGCTGACGGAACTGTGCGACGAACTCGGCTGCGACCTGATCCTGACCACCGGCGGCACCGGCCCGGCGCGGCGCGATGTCACACCCGAAGCCACGCTGGCCGTGGCCTCCAAGGAAATGCCCGGGTTCGGCGAGCAGATGCGCCAGATCTCGCTGCGCTTCGTACCCACCGCCATCCTGTCGCGCCAGGTCGCCGTCATCCGCGAACGCGGCACGTCGGCGGCGGACGGCGCCGCCCTCATCATCAACCTGCCCGGACAGCCCAAGGCCATACGCGAGACCCTGGAAGGACTGCGCGAAGCCGACGGCAAGCTGGTGGTCCCCGGCATCTTCGCCGCCGTGCCCTACTGCATCCAGCTCCTCGAGGGCCCCTACGTCGAAACCGACGAAACCGTGTGCAAGGCGTTCCGCCCCAAGACGGCGATCCGTCCCGCCTCTTAGCGCCGGCCCCTCAATCATCGAGAATGCCATGACCGATACCCTGCTCGACTGCGTCCAGACCGAGACCGGCCCGAACCCCACCCGCGCCGTGATCTGGCTGCACGGCCTGGGCGCCGACGGCCACGATTTCGAGCCCATCGTCCCCGAACTGGACCTGCACGGCCTGCCACCCGTGCGCTTCGTCTTCCCGCACGCCACCGTGCAGCCCGTGACCATCAACGGCGGCATGGCCATGCGCGCCTGGTACGACATCATCGTCAGCGACCTCGTCCGGCGCGAGGACGATGCCGGCATCCGCGCCTCGCAGCGCCTGGTCGAGAACCTGATCGCGCGCGAGAACCAGCGCGGCATCGCCACCGAACACATCGTGCTGGCCGGCTTCTCGCAGGGCTGCGCGATGACCCTGCACACCGGCCTGCGCCTGCGCGAGAAACTGGCCGGCCTGGTGGCCCTGTCCGGCTACCTGCCCCTGGCCGCCACCTTCGCCTCGGAACGCAGCCCCGCCAACGCCAGCACGCCCATCTTCATGGGCCACGGCACGGCCGACCCCATCGTCATGCTCGACCGTGCCACGGCCTCGCGCGACCTGCTGCGGCAGGAAGGCTACGACGTCGAATGGCATGCCTACCCGATGCCCCACTCGGTCTGTGCGCCGGAGCTCGGAGACATCTCGGCCTTCCTGCGCAAGGTACTGGCTTGACGCCGATCAAGACATAGCCGCTCAAGATGTGGTGTACTGCGCGTAACGAAAACGCCCGCGCCGCCACATCGGCGCTCGAGCTGTCATCTTCGTGATCTTCAAGGAGAAAACGTCATGTTCAAGAAAATCCTGATCCCCACCGATGGCTCGCCGCTGTCCGCCCAGGCCGCGAACGCCGGCGTCAGCTTCGCCCGCTCCGTGAACGCGGAAATCGTCGCCCTGCACGTCACCCAGCCCTTCGCCGCCACCATCGGCTTCGACGGCATGGCCGCCGCCTACGCGATCACCGACGACGCGTACGAGAAGGCCTCGGCCGAACAGGCCGCCAAGTACCTGGATGCCGTCACCAGCCGCGCCGACACCGCCGGCGTCAAGAGCACCGCCCTGTCCGTCTCCAACTTCAACGTCGCCGACGGCATCGTCCAGGCCGCCGCCGAAACCGGCTGCGACCTGATCTTCATCGGCAGCCACGGCCGCAGCGGCCTCTCGCGCCTGCTGCTGGGCAGCGTCACCGCCAAGGTCCTGTCCCTGGCCCACGTCGCCGTCCTGGTCTACCGCGTGAAAGAAGAAAAAGAAAAGAAGGGGCCCCCCCCTACGCGCTGACGCGCGCCCAGAATGGTGGGCCCCCAGCCGCTACGCGGCAGCCCCCCAAGGGGGCCGGGACCCGCCTTGGGGCGGCCCGGCGCCGGGTCCCGTGGGCGATGCGGGTGGACCGGCGAAGCCGGATCCACCGCATCCTGGGGCCGATACGCTCCGGACGCCGCCGTCTCAAGAACTCAGGGCTCCCCCTGCCCCCTGATCACCTCCCTCAGGCACTCCAACGCCACCTCCACCCCCGCCGGCCGCAATCCGTCATTGCGCCAGTACATCTCCACCGACCCGAACCCCGACAGCCGCAGCGGCACGATCCGCACCGCGTTCATCGCCACCAACCGCATCGCCGCCCGGTGCGACGCCACGCCGACCATGTCGCTGTGAGCCAGCAGGGTCATGTTCAGCGTGGCCGAATTCGACTCCACGTAATCGACCGGCAGATCCCGCCCCGCCGCCGCCAGCGCCGAATCCAGCGCGTTGCGTATCGGCGTGCCCCGGGGCCACAGAATCCATCGATGGCCCATCACCGCGTCCCACGTCGGCTCGCCGCCCTCGAACAACGGGTGCAACGGCCGCGCCACGAAATGGATGGGCTCCAGGTACAGCGCCTCGGACCGGATGGCGGGATCGTGCAGTTCAGGGGCGGAGCGGCCCACGACGATATCCAGTTCCCCCTGCGCCAATTGCCCCATCAACTGGTCCATCGTGCTTTCCACCACCCGGATCCGGGCCTGCGGCATGCGCCGCAGCAGGGCCAGCATCGCCAGGGGGACCGTGTCCGGCGCCGCCGCGCCCGAGGTGCCGATCAACACCTGCCCGCTCCCCCCTTCGCGCATGGCTTCCATGTCACTGTGGGCACGGTCAAGCTGGGCCTCGATGCGCCGGGCATGGGCAATCAGCGCCTCGCCATAGGACGTGGGCCGCAGCCCGCGCGCATGCCGCTCGAACAGCGGCAGCCCGATGTCGTCCTCCAGCTCGCGCAGCCACTTCGACAGCGCGGGCTGCGTGGTGTTGAGCGCGGCGGCCGAATGGCTGATGTTGCGGGTCTGGGCAAGGCTGAGCAGCATCTGGAGATTGCGCAGCCGCAGGCGGTGGGTCCAATCCATGGGCGGAAACCGGGAACGAAAGCGTCACCCCAGCCATATCGTGCTGGATATGGATGAGAATAAAAATTCATTTTCCAAAGCATATCGCTTTCCGCATACTGCCACGAGACCACACCAAGGAGACATCGAGATGCCGAGACCCCTGCGCGCGCTGGGCGCCCTTGCCCTGGCCTGTTCGTGCGCCAGCGCCTACGCCTGGCCCGACCGCCCCATCACCTTCATCGTCCCCTACACCCCCGCCACCGGCATCGACCTGGTGGCTCGCCAGCTCTCCACCCAGCTGGGCAAGACCCTGGGCCAGCCCATCGTGGTCGAGAACGTGGCCGGCGCCAGCGGCAACATCGGCAGCGAGCGCGCCGCCCGCGCCGCCCCCGACGGCTACACCTTCATGGTGCAGGTCAATACCCTGGTCATGAACCGCAGCCTGTACAAGTCGCTGCCCTACGACCCGGTGGCCGACTTCGACCCCGTGGCGCTGACCTCGTGGGGCACGCTGCTGCTGGTGTCGCCCGCCTCGCGCAAGCCCGCGACCGTGGCCGAACTGGTGGCCGCGGCCAAGGCCGAGCCCGGCAAGCTGACCTACGCGACCCCCGGCGTGGGCACGCCCCACCACCTGTCCATGGCGCTGTTCCTGCAACAGACCGGCGCCCAGATGATGCACGTGCCCTACAAGGGCACGGCGGGCGCCGTCACCGACATCCTGGGCGGACGCATAGACGCGATGTTCCTGCCCGTGCACGTGGCCCTGCCGCAGATCAAGGGCGGCAAGCTCAAGGCCATCGCCACCGGCAGCGCGAAACGCCTGGCCCAGTTGCCCGGCGTCCCCACCCTGGAAGAAGCGGGCATCCAGGGCGGCAACGTGGACATGTGGTACGGCGTCTTCGCGCCCAAGGGCACGCCGCCCGAGATCATCGCCCGCATGAACAAGGAGATCTCGCAGGCGCTGCAATCGCCCGCCACCGCTTCGGCATTCGAGGCGCAGGGCATGGTGCCGGCCACCTCCTCGCCGGCCGAATTCGGCAAGCTCGTCGCCAAGGATGCCCAGCGCTGGGCGGACGTGGTGAAGGCGGCGAACATCACCGCCGAATGAACCGCCGGGCGGCCGGGAATGCCGCCCGTGGCCTGTGGTATGGTGGGCCGGCGCGGGCCGAAATCCCCCACGGTCCTTGGGCTTGTTTCGGCCGCGAACGCCCCTATCCTCTCCTAGAGAATCATCCGGGAGGCCCACTTGGCCGATCTACAGACGCTGCTCGTGCTCTACGGGGCATGGCTGGTCTTCTTCAACGTGCTGCTGGAACAGGCGGGGCTGCCCATACCCGCCTATCCGCTGCTGGTCGTGGCCGGCGCGCTGGCCGCGCAGGACCAGCTTTCGTGGCCGCTGATCCTGGCCGGCACCGTGGCGGCCAGCCTGATCGCCGACAGCGCCTGGTACGCGGCCGGCCAGCGCCACGGCGCACGGCTGCTCAGCACCATCTGCCGCATCTCCCTGTCGCAGGACTCCTGCATACGCCAGACCCAGAGCCGCTACCTGCAGGTGGGGCCGCGCCTGCTGCTGGTGGCCAAGTTCCTGCCCGGCGCCGGCGCCCTGAGCACCGTGATGGCCGGCCTGACCCGCGCGCCCTATCGCACCTTCGTCGGCTACGAGATCGCCGGCACGCTGATCTGGGGCGGCTCGGCGGTGCTGCTGGGCGCGCTGTTCCATCCCGTGGTGGCGGACATCCTGCTGGCCATCGACCAGTACGGCCAGATGGGCCTGCTGTTCCTGGGCACGCTGCTGGCGCTGTACATCGCCTATCGGCTGGTCCAGCGGTGGCGGGTCATCAAGTACCTGCGCACCGTCCCCCGCCTGCCCGTGGACGAACTCGCGTCCTGGGAACGCGAGGGCCGGCGGCCGGTGCTGCTGGATGTGCGGCCCCAGCCCGAAGATCCCCTGCCGGGCGCCATCGCCGTCGACGTGCACGCGCCCCTCGACCAGTTGCAGCTCGGTCCCTACGACACCGACATCGTGGTGTACTGCGCCTGCCCCAACGAAGTCTCGGCGGCCTTGCTGGCGACCAAGCTGCGCGCGGCGGGCTATACCAATACCTGGGCGCTGCTGGGCGGGCACGATGCCTGGCGGGCCTACCGCGAAACGCCCGAATCCCCACTCGCTTCCCCGGCCACGGAGCAATCATGAGCGTACACGTCAAATCGAACATGCCCGGCGGCATGCGCTACACCATCTCCCTGGGCGCCCACGACGTGCCTCTGGACATGCCGGTCCCCAAGGGCGAAGGCCCGTCCCCGCACGACTACTTCGACGCCGCGCTGGGCGGCTGCAAGGCGCTGACGCTGATGGTGTACGCCAAGGGCAAGAACATCCCCCTGGACGGCGTCGAGGTGGAAATCGTGCGCGACGACAAGGACGAGCGGCGCGGGGAATACCGGTTGACCGCCCGCCTGGCGCTCAGCGGCGACCTGACCGACGAACAGGTGGCCGAGCTGCACGCCGTGGCCGACCGCTGCCCCGTCCACAAGCTGATGACCACCACCACGATCAAGATCGATACCGAGGTCGCGCGCGCCTGACCGGCCGGCTCAACTGGCGGCGATCCCCGCCCGCTTCAATAGTTGCCGCTGCTCGGCCTGCGCCACATCCTGCAGCCAGGCGACGAACGACTGGGCGGCGGGCCCCGCGTCGGGCGCGATGCCGTAGTAGTAGCGGTCCAGCGCCAGCCGCAGGTCCGGCAGGGGCGCCGCCAGGCGGCCCCTGGCCAGGTCGTGGCCCAGCAGCGACACCGGAGCCAGCGCCAGCCCCAATCCATCCAGCGCCGCCTGCATCACGAAATGCAGGTGATCGAACTGCAGCGTCTGCTGCTGCCGCGCACGCGGCCGGCCGACCTGCGTGAACCACGCCTCCCAGTCCGCGCGGCGGGAACGGGAATACAGCAGGACATGTCCGGCCAGGTCGGCGGGACGCCCGATCGGCCGTGCCCGCAACAGCTCCGGCGCTGCCACGACCAGGCCTTCGTCCTGCATGAAGGCGCGCGCCTCGATCGACGGGGGCCAGCCGCGGCGGCCGCGCCGGATGGCCACGTCGAAGCTTTCGAGCGCCCTCTCCGGCGCCAGGGTGCTGGTCACGACTTCCGGCTTGACCTGAGGATGGCGAGCCACGAAATCCGGCAGGCGCGGAATCAGCCAGCGCACGGCGAAGCTAGGACGCACGTTGATCCGGACCACCCGCGGCGCGCCGCGCCCGACGAAGACTTCGGCGGCCGCCGAGATGCTGGCCAGCGCGGGCGCGGTGTCGGCCAGGAACTGCGCGCCCGCCGCCGTCAGCACGATCTGCCGCGTCCGGCGCTCGAACAGTTCCACGCCCAGGTAGTCCTCCAACTGGCGGACCTGGCGGCTGACCGCGCCATGGGTCACGCCCAGTTCCTGCCCGGCGCGGGTGAAACTCAGGTGGCGGGCGGCGGCGACGAAGGCCCGGACGGCATTGAGAGGCGGCGGACGATGGAGCATGCGTGCAATTTTCTCACGTGTCGCGCCAGTTTAAATCGTTTGTCGCCCTGTCACGCGAACGTCACCATGTCGGCCTATGTCCGATCCCGACACCGCCACCGCCGATCGCCATTCGCGCGACGCCTCCATCGTCCTGGGCCTGTGCCTGCCCGCCGATACCGTCCTCTATCTGCTGCTTCCCGTCCACGCGGGCCAATTCGGCATAAGCCTGGCGCAGGCCGGTGTGTTGCTGGCCGCCAATCGGCTGGTCCGGATAGCCGGCTATGGCTGGGTCGCCAGGCTGTACGCCGAGCGCGGCGATCGCGCCGTCTGCACGCTGGCGGCGCTGGCCTCGGCCTGCTGCGCGCTGGGCTATGCGCTGTTCCCGGGCTTCTGGCTGCTGCTGGCCGTCCGGCTGCTGTGGGGCCTGTCCTACGCGGCGCTGAACCTGTCCACCCTGGCGCTGGCCACCGCCAGCCTGTCCGGATCGGCGCAGCGCACCGGCCGCTCGCGCGCCCTGATCGCCGCGGGCCCCATGCTGGCCCTGCCGGCGGGCGCATGGCTGGCGGACCTGGCCGGACCGCGCTTCATCTTCTTCATTCTGGCCGCCCTCGCCCTGCTGGCCCTGCCGCTAGCGCGCCGCCTGCCCGCCCACCGCCGGCCCCGGAGCGCGCCGCAGCCCGCGCGCCGCATACGGCCACCAGGCAGCCTGGATGCCTGGTCCTTCATGGAAGGGCTGACGCTGGACGGCCTGTTCATCATCGGCCTGTCGCTGCTCGCGCAGGACGCACTGCCCGACTGGGCCCTGCTGGCGGCCGGCGTGCTGATGGCGCTGCGCTACCTGTCGGAGATCCTGCTCAGCCCGCTGGGCGGGCGCATCGCCGACCGCCTGGGCGCCGAACGCATGCTGGTGGTCCTGTCGCTGGCCACCTCGGCCGCGCTGGTGGGTTTCGGCGCCGGCTGGCTGTGGGCCTGCGCCTTCCTCATCGTCGTGCTGCGCGCCCTGCAACTGCCGCTGCTGGCCCCCATCGTCGCGCATCGCCACCCCGGCAACGAACGCATCCAGGCACTGGCCTCGCGCGCGGTCTGGCGCGACATCGGCGCAGGCACGGGGCCGATGCTGGCCGGCCTGCTGCTGCCGGCCGCCCCCGCCGTGCTGGTCTACGGCGGGGCCGCCCTGCTCTTGTCGGCCGCGGCGCTGGCCTGCCTGCGCCGCCCCTGATCCGGCGCGGCCCGCATCAATCGATGCGGATGCCCGTCTGCCGCACGATCTGCCCGTAGCGCTCGACCTCCCGGGCCATCATGGCCGCCAGGTCGGCCGGCGTGCCGGTCTGGATCTCGAAGCCCTGCATGGCGAATTTCTGCATGACGTCCGCATCCCGCAACGCGCGGTTCATCGCCGCATTGATGCGCGCGACGGTCGCCTCCGGCGTCCCCGCCGGGGCGAACAGGGCCAGGCCGCTCGGCACGTCGACGCCCGGCATGCCGGCCTCCGCCATGGACGGCACGCCCGGCACCAGCGCCGACTCGGCCGCCGTCGTCAGCGCCAGCGCGCGCAGCTTGCCCTCGCGGATCTGCGGCACGACGGCGACGTCGGCGATCATGAAGTCCACCTGGTTGCCCAACAGCGCGACCACCGCCGGCCCCACGCCCTTGAACGGCACGTGCGTGAACGACACGCCGGCGGAGCGCGCGATGATTTCGGTTACCAGGTGGGGCGCGGCGCCGTTGCCGCTGGAGGCATAGCTCAGCCGCCCCGGCTGCCTGCGCGCCGCCTCCAGCAGGTCCTTCAGCGACTTCGCCGGCGAGGCGGGATGGACCACCACGATGAACGGCGAGACGGTCATGTTGCCGACCGGCGCGAAACCGCGCAGCGCGTCGTAGGGCAGCTTCCTGTAGAGCGCCTGCGAACTGGCGTGGGTGATCGGCCCCGTCACGTACAAGGTGTAGCCGTCGGGCGCGGAGGAAGCGACGTAGGCGGCGCCGATCGTGGTGCCGGCGCCGGGCTTGTTCTCGACATAGACCGGCTGGCGGAACTCGTCGGCCAGCCTGGCCGCGAGAATGCGGGCCGCCACGTCGGTCGAACCACCCGGCGGAAAGGGCACCACGATCTTGACAGGCTTGGCCGGATATTCCTGGGCGTGAAGACCCGCCATCGGCAACAACGCGGCCAGCGCCAGCGCCGCGATGCGGCGCGCGCCCATCATGCCTGCCTCCCGGCGGCGTCCATCCGGGTCTGCTCCCGGACCACCTCGATGCCCGCCCCGCGCAGCAACTGGTCGATGCGGCGGATCTCTTCGACGCGCGGCTCGGGCATGGGCGGACGCATGCGCGGCGACTCGATCAGGCCCCGCAGCCAGGTCGCGATCTTGTAGCGCACGTGCAGCCGGCCGGGCTCGGCGTAGATGTATTCGTGCAGGCGCGCCAGGCCCGCGTCCCAGATGCGGCGCGCGGCGACGAGGTCATTGGCGCGCATCGCCTCGATGTGGTCCAGCATGGGCTCCAGCGCATAGTTCCACGAGCCGCTGATGGTGCCGTCGAAATTGCCGCTGGCCAGGTACTCGTGGAAGAAATGCGCGCTCGAGCACAGCAGCGCGACGCCGGGCGCCTGGTCGCGCATGGCCCGCGCAAGGATGCGGTGGCCCTGGTAGGCGTAGGTCGTCTTCCAGCCCACGATGTTGGGCACCTCACGGCAGAATTTCAGCGTGGGTTCCAGGGGCAGGCCCAGTCCCCAGGGCTGCGACGCGTTGGTGATGGGGTGGGTGAAGATGGGCAGGTCCACGGCCTCGTCCTGCGCCTTGATCTGGTCCAGCCACACCTCCGGATAGCGGACCGAGTCCCAGGCGATGGCCACGTCCATGGAACCGGCCGGCGGCACCACGAAGATGCCCTGGGCACCCAGCGCCTTCGCGTCGAGCGCCGTCTGCACGGTCTCCGCGGTGGTCCAGGCGAAGGTGCCGGCCAGCACCGGCATCCGGCCCGCGGCTTCCTCCATCACGATTTCCAGCACCCGCCGCTTTTCCTCGCGGGTCAGGTAGAAGGCTTCGCCCGCCTCGGGATTGGCGATGAGGCCGCCCTCGGCGGCGAACCTCGGTTGTTGCAGGTAATAGCGCACCAGCCGGCGCAGGCCCGGCTCGTCGATGCCGAGGTCGTCCCGCAGCGGCAGGACCAGCGCCGTGTAGAGGCGGCGTGCGATGGGATGGAGGGAGGTGTTGCTCAACGGAAGCTCCTGAAAGAAAGAATGGGACGGTGCATCATTCGGGGGTGATGCCCGCGTCGGTGATGATCTGTTTCCACTTGCGCCGGTCGCGCGCGACGCGTTCGGCGAAGGCCGCGCTGGTGCCGCCCGCGGGGTCGGCCGCCAGGCTGGTGATCTCGGTGCGCAGGTCGGGCGACGCGATCGCGGCGTTGAGCACGCCGTTGAGCCGCTCGACGATGGGCGCGGGCGTGCCCGCCGGCGCCCACAGGCCGAAATAGGCTTCCATGTCGAAGCCCGGCACGCCGGCCTCGATCAGCGTCGGCACCTCCGGCAGCACCGGCGTGCGCTTGCGCCCGGCCACGGCCAGCGCGCGGATGCGCCCGCCCTTGAGCACCGCCAGCGCGGACACGGCGCTGTCGAACATCATCGTCAACTGGCCGCCTATCAGGTCCTGCACGGCCAGCGACATGCCCTTGTAGGGAATGTGCGTCATCTCGACGCCGGCGGCGCGCTTGAAGGCCTCGCCGTTCAGGTGCGCCAGGGTGCCCACGCCGGCCGAACCGAAATTGTTGTCGGCGCCGCGGCTTTTCATCAGCTTGACCAGCGAGGCCACGTCCTGGATGCCCGAAGCGCTGGATACCAGCAGCACGCTCTTGCCGTTGGCGATCTCGACGATGGGCGCGAAGCTCTTCTCGGGATCGTAGGGCAGCGAGGACTTGATGGCGGCGGCCAGGGAATGGGTGCTGGTGGTGGACAGCAGCAGGGTGTAGCCATCGGGCGCCGCACGGGCTACCGCCGCCGCGCCGATGATGCCGCCCGCGCCGGGCTTGTTCTCGACCGCCACCGGCTGGCCCAGCGATTCGCTCATCTTGCGTGCGACCAGCCGCGCCATCACGTCGGCCGCGCCGCCCGGCGGGAACGGCACCTGCAGCAGGATGGGCCGGACGGGATAGGCATCGCCGCGCGCCACGGCCGGCGCGAGCAAGGCTCCGCCCGCGACCTTCAACAATTGACGTCGATCCATGTTCGTTTCCAAGAAGGAAGAAGAAAGGTGGGCCGGCCGCGCCGGCCCCGGTCACTTCGGAGGCTGCCTGCCGCTCTGCTCCAGCGTGCCGCCGTGGCCCCAGGTGCTCTCGTAGTCGGGGCGGCTGCCCTCGGCCAGGAACCGGCGCTCCAGCTCCATCACTTTCGGGATGCCGGACAGGGTCTTGTAGTCGGCCGGCCCGTCCGGGCAGGCGTTGACCTGGGCGGCCCAGTCGGCCAGCGCCGCCTGGCCGCGCCGGCGGAAATCGTGCAGCACGCGCCAGGCGGCCTGCATCCCCGACGAGGCCGCGATGGTCGGGTACAGCACCACCCGCAGGCCGAGATCGCGGTACTCCTCCAGCGTCGGCGCCGGCCCCTGCCCGCCCCAGATGGTCAGCACCGGGACGGGAATCTCGCGGCAGGCGATCTTCAGTTGCTCGCGGCTTTGCACCGAATTGAGCCAGACCAGATCCACGCCGCCCTGCTCGGCATAGGCGACGCAGCGGTTCAGCGCGGACTCGAAGGTCTCGCCGGCGGCCCCGAGCGCGTCGCAGCGCGCGCACACCACGAATTCCCTGTCGATCTCGTCGCGGGCGGCGACGGCCGCGCGGTACTTGCCCACGGCTTCGTCCACCGGAATGCAGCGGCGGCCGGCACTGGTCCCGGACTTCTTGGGCGCCTCCTGGTCCTCGATCTGCAATCCCGCCACGCCGGCCCGCACCGCTTCCTGCACCGCATACCAGACGTTGACCGCATTGCCGAAGCCCGTGTCGAAGTCGAGGAAGATGGGGATGTCGGTCCGGGCCGCCACGTGCCGCGCATGATCGACCACGTCGCGCATGCCCATCACGCCGGTGTCGGGATATCCGTACAGGAACGCGCACAGTTGCGAGCCGGCGATGAAATAACTTTCAAAGCCCGCGTCCTGCGCGATGCGGGCCAGCAGGGGGCTGAAGCCGCCGGGCATGACCAGCAGTTCGTCCCTGGCCAGTAGTTCGCGGAATTGGCGCCGCTTGGCTGTCGCCTCGTTCATCGTCCCGTCTCCCGTCGCCCCGTCCGGCCTGGCCGGCGGGTGCATTTGTGCTTGCTTGCGGGAAATTCTAGGAACAGCCTTTTAATTTGTCTAATATATCTCTTATATCTATTGATTTACGTTACTTATGAATCTCTCGATCCGGCATTTCAAGGCTTTTCTTTCCGTGGTGCATACTCGCAGCTTCACGCGCGCGGCGGAGCAGATGCACATCAGCCAGCCCGGCCTGAGCCTGATGATGCAGGACATGGAGGGCCAGCTGGCGTGCCGGCTGTTCGAGCGCACCACGCGTTCGGTCCACCTGACCGCGGCCGGCCAGCGGCTGTTGCCCGTGGCCCAGCACGTGGTGGACGAAGTGGAAACCATCGCCCCCGTCCTCAGCCAGCTCTCGGAAGAGCGGCGGCGCACGCTGCGCGTGGGCGCCACGCCCATATTCTCCGCCAGCGTGATGCCGCACGTATACATGAAGCTGCGCGTCACCCAGCCCACGCTGGACCTGCATGTGTTCGACCTGCCCAAGCCCGAGGTCGAACGCCGCGTGCGCAGCGGGGAACTCGATTGCGGGCTGGGCATCTTCCCGCGGCACGTGCCCGAGGTCTCGCGGCGCCCGCTGTTCGAGTTCGACTTCCTGTACGTGGAATGCCGCAACGCCCCGCTGCGCCTGAAGGCGCAGGGCAGGGCCCGGCGCATACGTTGGGACGACCTGCCCGACGTGCCCTTCGTGGAGCTGCACCCCACCTCGGAACTCCAGCAACTGATCGACAAGCGCAAGGCCGCGTCCAGGCGCCTGCGGCCGGAGGGCGGCATCCGGATGAACAATCTGGAATCGCTGATCGGCATGGCGGCGGCCGGCGTCGGTCCCACCATCGTTCCGTCCTTCGCCGCGCCGGTCGGACCCGACGTGCCGGTCGTCACCGCGCTGCTGACCGACCCCGTGCTGTCGCTGGGCTTTCACCTCATCACCAAGCGCGGAAGGGAACAGCCTGCGGTCCTGGAGGCGTTCACCGGCACGCTGCTGGAGGTGATCGCCGAACGCGGGGAACGCACTTACGGGACGCCGGAAAACTGACGTTCCGCTGAACGGCCGGAGGAACGGAAACTCGACATCCCTTCAACGAAAATTCGACGCACGCCCGACCATACTGGCGCCGTTCTGTCGTTCCCTCCGAGTGTTCCATGGATGTCCAACACGATCTGGATGGCTTCGGCCCGGCGCTGCCCGGCGTGGTCCTGCCTCTGCCCGAGGCAGCCGCGCCCAGGGATTCCGCCTTCCACGATGCCCATGTCAGCTGCGTCCTGCCCTGCCTGAACGAAGCCCGCAACCTGCGCGAACTGCTTCCCCTCTTGCGAGCCCGCCTCGACACGCTGTGCCGAAGCTGGGAGATCATTGTGGTGGACGACGGCAGCACCGACGAGACCCCTGAACTCATGGCCCGCTGGAGCCAGGTCCCCGGCTTCCGCTACCTGCAGCTGTCGCGCAACTTCGGCAAGGAAGCCGCGCTCAGCGCCGGGCTGGAATCGGCGGACGGCGACGTCGTCATCAGCATGGACGCCGACCTGCAGCACTCGCCCGACCTGATCGACAGGATGCTGGTCAAGTGGGCCGCCGGCGCGGACATGGTCTACGCGGTGCGCAGCCATCGCGACGACGAGCCGGCGCTCAAGCGCCTGGGCTCGCGGCTGTTCTACCGGCTGCTCAGCTCGCACGGCCGCGTCAACGTCCCGGCGCATGCCGGCGACTTCCGGCTGATGGACCGCCGCGTCGTCGACGCCCTGATCGCCCTGCCCGAACGCACCCGCTTCATGAAGGGCCTGTACGCCTGGGTCGGGTTCAAGGCCGAGCCGCTGCCCTACGTTCCCGCCGACCGTGCCCACGGCAGCAGCCACTTCCGGCCGCTGCAGCTCGGGCGCCTGGCCCTGGACGGGCTGACCGCCTTCACCACCTGGCCGCTGCGCATGGCGAGCCTCGTGGGTGGGCTCTTCGCGGCGCTGTCCATCGCCTATGGCTGCTACGTGGTGGGTGAATACCTGGTCAAGGGCAACATCGTCGCCGGCTGGACCACCATCGTCGCCGCCCTGCTGTTCTTCGCCGGACTGAACCTGATCTCGCTGGGCATCGTGGGCGAGTACGTCGCCCGCATCTTCGACGAGGTCAAGGGCCGGCCGCTGTACGTGGTCCGTTCTCGCCGCGGCACGGGGACGCGCAGCCGCCGCGCAGGCATGCGATGAAAAATGGCCCCCACGCTTGCCGCTGCGCGGCTGCGCTGCCCCCCAAGGGGGCGTTTTCATCTTGGGGCGGCCCGGCGATGAAAAAAACCAGCCTGTTCTTCGCCGCCATCGCGGCCTGGCTCGCCATGCTGTCCTGGGTGCGGCCGCTGATGCTGCCCGACGAGGGGCGCTATGCCGGCGTCGCCTGGGAAATGTTGCGCAGCCACTCCCATGCCGTGCCGCTGTTGAACGGCATGCCCTATTTCCACAAGCCGCCGCTGTTCTACTGGCTGGCCGAGGCCTCGTTCTCGGTGTTCGGACTGAACGAGTTCGCGGCGCGCCTGCCCTCGGTCCTGGCGGCCTGGCTGGCGGCGGCGGGCCTGTACCTGTTCGTGCGCCGGCGGCGCGACGCCGGCACCGCCGCGGTCGCCACGCTGATCCTGGTCACCCTGCCCTTCTTCTACGGCGCCGCGCAGTTCGCCAACCTGGACATGCTGGTGGCCAGCCTGATCTCGCTGTGCATCCTGGCCGGCGCCGAAGCGCTGCTGCGCGCCCGCGAAGGTGCCTCGCCCCGCGGCATGATGCTGGCCTGCGCGGTGCTGGCCGGCCTGGCCGTGCTGGCCAAGGGCCTGATAGGCGTCGCGCTGCCGGCGGCCGTGCTGGTGCTATGGGTGGCGTCGGCGCGCCGCTGGAAAGACCTGCTCGTCCTGCTGTGGCCGCCCGCCATCGGCGTCTTCCTGGCCGTGGCGGTGCCGTGGTTCTGGCTGATGCAGCTGCGCTATCCGGAGTTCTTCCACTACTTCTTCATCTACCAGCAGTTCGAGCGCTTCTCCGCCGGCGGCTTCAACAACGTACAGCCGGCCTGGTTCTACCTGCCGGTGCTTGCCGCGCTGGCGCTGCCCTGGTCGGCCTGGGCGGCCGGCCTGTTCGACAAGCGCTTCTGGAGCACGCCCGACGGCGGACTGCGACGGCTGATGCTGGTCTGGCTGGCCGTGATCCTGGCCTTCTTTTCCATCCCCAGTTCCAAGCTCATCGGCTACATCGTGCCGGCGCTGCCCGCCTTCGCCTTCCTGCTGGCCGAGGTCGTCATGTCGGTCCGGCGCAGCGGCCGCAGCCTGCGCTGGCGGCGCCTGTTCCCCTTGTCCGTCATGGGCGCCGCCACGCTGTGCGGCGCCGCCATGGCCGCAGCCGCCGCCTATTCGCACCAGGCGCCCAAGTCCCTGGCCACCGATATCGGCACGCGGCTGCGGCCCGGCGACACGCTGGTCGCGCTGCACGAGTACCCCTTCCAGCTACAGCTCTATTCCCGCTCCCCCGCCCCCATCTGGGTCGTGGACGACTGGCTGGACCCGCAGATTCCCTTGCGCGACAACTGGCGCAAGGAACTGTACGACGCCGCGCATTTCGACCCGGTCCAGGGCCAGCAGGTGCTGCTGTCGGACCGGCTGCTGCGCGAACGCCTGTGCGCGGCGCCCGCCGGGGAACGCTACTGGATCTGGGGCGGCGCCGACGACGCCGCGCGCAAGCCATTCCTGGCGAACCGGCAGCCCGTGCTGAGCGAAGACCGCAGCCGGGTATGGCTGGTCGAGGCCGGCGACGGGCTCATGCGCCAGGCGTGCGGCGAAACGCCCATAGCCGGCTTGCAATGAAGGTACCCACGGCAATCCCCGCCAACACCGCTGCCAGCAAGACGTCATACCGCACCGAGGACACATGGAGCAGCCAGGCATAGGCCATTTCGTTGACTGCGAAGCCGCCCGCGGATACGAGAAAGAATCTCGCCGCGGCGCGCTGCCACGCATGCAGCGGATGCCGGAATGTGAACAGCAGATGGCCCGCGAACGACACGCAGAAAGCGGCCAGCCAGCCCACCACGTTGGCCCGCAGGGGCGCGAGGCCCAGCATTTCGACGCAGGCCACGGCCACGACCCAGTGGGTCGCGGCGGCCAGGCAGCCGACGGCGACGAAGCGGAGGATCTGTCCGGCAAGCAGGCGCATGAAGAGCCATCCAACGGATACGTGATGAACGGAACGCCATTATCCGGCAGGCGGATCGTCGTGTGTGCGGACGACTTCGGCATGGACGCATCGGTCGATCTGGCCATCCTGGCCCTGGCCGCGCACGGGCGCGTCAGCGCCGCCAGCTGCATGACGCTGGGCCCCAGCTTCGGCGCCCATGCCGGGCTGCTGGCCGGCTCGGACATCGAGACCGGCCTGCATGTGGACTTCACGGCCTTTCCCGACACGCCCGCCGAGCGGCTGTCCCTGTCCGCGCTGATTGCCCGCAGCTATGCGGGCCTGCTCGACGATGGCTGGATCGACGCAAGGCTTGCCCGGCAGTTCGACGCCTTCGAACGGGCCTTCGGCCGCCCGCCCGACTACGTCGACGGCCACCAGCACGTGCACCAGTTGCCCCACATCCGCACCCGACTGGTCGCGCTGCTGGCGCGGCGTTATGGCGACGCTCCGCCGTGGCTGCGCTCCACGCGCGCCGCACCCCTGCCCGGCATGCCGCGTCCGCCGCGCCTGAAGGCGCGCGTGATCGCCGCGCTGGGCGCCGCCGGGCTGGCCCGCCTGGCGCATGGCCATGGCATGCGGACCAACGCCCGCCTGCTGGGCGTGTACGGATTCCAGGGCGGAGAGCAGCACTATGCCGCGCTGGTGCGCAACTGGCTGCGGCACGCGGGCGACCGGGACGTGCTGATGTGCCATCCTGCCGTCGCCCCGGTGCCCGACGATCCTCCCGGCGGACAGCGCGTGGCCGAATACCGGGTGCTGGCCGGCCCGGCCTTCCTGCGCTGGCTGGACGAGGAAGGCCTGCGGGTGGGGCCGCTGGCCTGAGAGGCGCGCCGCGGCCGGCTCAGCGCCTGGCGAACGGCAGGCTGCGCGCGTTCTCGATGGTGATGCTGATGGGCGACGGGCCCCGCAGGTCCAGGCACAACGACTTGAACAACTCGATCGAGTTCATCAGCACGTTCTTCTTGTGGACGATGCCGATGTCCACCAGGATGGGCCGGCCCGCGCAGCGCAGCAGGCTCAGCCTGCGGCTGGCCACCTCGTCGGCCAGCGCGTAGACCGGCATCAGCGCAACACCGGAGCTGATGGAGACGATGCGCTTGATGAACTGGGCGTCGTTGGACTCGGTCAGGACGGACGGATAGCCGCCGTCCGGCAGGAACAGTTCGTCCGTGATGGCCCGCGTGCCGCTGCCCTGCTGGAACAGAACGAACGGAAACTCCCGCAACTGGTCCAGCGAAACGGTCCCGCGCTTGGCCAACGGATGGCCGCTGCGGACGATGAACGCGTGCTCGGTGCTGCCCAGCGCCACCCGCACCATCTGGCTGCTGCCCTCGGCCAGCGGACCGAACGCCACGTCGGCCGTCCCGACCTGCACCCGCCTGACGGCGGCCTCGGCGCTTTCGGTGGCGGTGAAGATCAGTTCTATGCCCGGGTACTTCTCGATGAAGGCCTCGCACAGGTCGCCCAGCACGTAGACGATGGACAACGTGGTGGCCGCGATGCGCAGCGTGCCCGTGACCGGCCCCGTCTTGGAGCGCTCGAAGCGTGCCTCCAGCGCCATGATCTCGGCGCGTATCTTCTGCGCCGAGGCCAGCACCGCCAGCCCCGCCGGGGAAGGATAGACCTTGGGCCGGGCCCGGATCAGCAAGGTTTCGTCGAGCTCGGCCTCGAGGTGGCGCACCTGGTGGCTGAGCGCCGACTGGGTCAAGCCTAGCTGGGCCGCCGCCTCGCCGAAACTGCCAGTGTCGGCGATGGCCTGCAGCGCTCTGAGTTGCTTCAATTCCATGGCGGTATCGCGTAAGTCGTCCGGGAAAGCGCATGAAGCGCACCGGCATTTTGGCATCGATCGCCCCCGCGGGCGCACCACCGCCGTGCATGAAAAGAATTCATCGCATGCCGCAGGAAATCGCGTTGACGGGCCTCTCGGCCCGCCTCTAACCTCGATCCGCCTCGCCATCCCATCCACCCTTATCGCCGCCTTCGCGGGCTCGCGTCCCGCGAACGAAGCACGGCAATGGAGTCAACATGCTCAGGACCCTCGTCAACGCCGGTTCCCGCTCCCTGCAAAGAAAGCGCCGCGCCGTCCTCGCGGCCGCCGCGCTCGCCTGTCTGGCCGCGCCGGCCGTGGGACAGGCCCAGCAGGTCACGCTGCGCGCCGTCAGTTCCTTTGACGAGAAGACCTTTTTCTCCCGCCACTTCGAGCGCTTCGTGGAGAAGGTCAACCGGGAAGGCAAGGGCCTGGTGCAGATCAACTATATCGGCGGCCCCAAGGCCATCCCGCCGTTCGAGGTGGGCAACGCCGTGCGCAACAAGGTGGTCGACCTCGCCAACGTGACCGGCGTGTTCTACACCAACATCGTGCCCGAGGCCATCGCCATGTCCTACACCGACCTGACGACCCGGGAACTGCGCGAGAACGGCGCCATCGACTACATGAACACGCTGCTGGCGCCCAAGGGCCTGACCTACCTTGCCCGGCTCAGCGACGGCGTGCCTTATCACATCTATACCAACAAGGGCTTCACCGGCGACCTCAAGGGCCAGAAGATGCGCATCACGCCGGTCTACCGGGACCTCTTCCTGAGCCTGGGCAGCACGGTGGTGCAGACCGCGCCGGGCGAGCTCTACACCGCGCTCGAGCGCGGCGTGGTGGACGGCTACGGCTGGCCCATCGCCGGCATCTTCGACCTGGGCTGGCAGGAAAAGACCAGGTATCGCGTGGATCCCGGCTTCTATGGCTCGGAGAACGGCATCCTGATGAACCTGTCGTCCTGGAAGAACCTCACCCAGGCCCAGCGCGATTTCCTGCAGAAGCAATTCGCATGGGCCGAGGAACAGAACGCCACCTACAAGGACGAGGTCGCCGCCGAGACCAGGCGCCAGGCCGAGGCGGGCGTCAAGACCATCGCCCTGTCGCCGGAAGACAGCCGCAAGCTGCTGGATGCCGCCCACGACGCCGCCTGGAAGCGGATGGCCGAGGTCAGCCCCGCGCACGCGGCCAAGCTGAAGTCGCTGTTCTCGCGCCCCTGATCCGCCATGCAGACGATTTCCCGCGCCTACGGGCATCTGCTTTATCTCTGTTTCTCCCTGGCCTGCCTGATCCTGCTGGCGATGACCGTCATGATCTGCGCCGACGTGTTCACCCGCAACACCGGCCTGGCCGACCTGTCCTGGAGCAACGAGATATCGGAAACGATGCTCTCCGCCATGACCATGCTGGCCGCGCCCTGGCTGCTGCGCCAGGGCCAGCACATCCGGGTCGACATCCTGCTGCAGGCGCTGCCGGCGCGCGCCGGCTGGGTGTGCGAGTGGGTGGCCGACCTGCTCGGCTTCGCCTGCAGCGTCGCCCTGGCCTACTACGGCTGGCTGGTCACCCACGAAAGCTACCAGGGCGGCGGCATGATCACCAAGACGCTCGTGACGCCGGAATGGTGGGGTACCGCGCCCTGGGTGCTGAGCTTTTCCCTGCTGTCGATCGAGTTCCTGTTCCGCATGGACCGGTTGCGCAGGTCCGAACACCGGCCCCGGCATGATGCCGTGTCGGCCAGCTAGGAGGCGCCCATGACCTGGCAACAAGCCTCGCTGCTGCTGTTCGGCGGTTCCACAGCCCTGCTGTTCCTCGGCCTGCCGGTGGCTTTCTCCTTCCTGGTCATCAACCTGGCCGGGGCACTGCTGTTCCTGGGCGGCGAGCCCGGCCTGGGCCAGCTGGTGCGCAACGGCTCGGCCTCCATCACCAGCTTCTCGCTCACGCCCATCCCCCTGTTCGTCCTGATGGGCGAGATCCTGTTCCACACCGGCGTCGCGCTCAAGGTGATCGACGGCATCGAGCGCCTGATCCGCCGCATGCCCGCGCGGCTGGCGGTGGTCGCGGTCGTGGCCGGCACGATCTTCTCGGCCATCTCGGGCTCCACCATCGCGACCACGGCCATGCTGGGCAGCCTGATGCTGCCGCTCATGCTCCAGCGCGGCTACCACCCGACCATGGCCTGCGGTCCCATCATGGCCATCGGCGCGGTCGACATGCTGATCCCGCCCTCGGCCATCACCGTGCTGCTGGGTTCGCTGTCCGGCATCTCGATCTCCAAGCTGCTGGTGGGAGGCGTCACTCCCGGCTTCATCCTGAGCCTGTCGTTCATCGCCTACATCGTGGTCCGCGCCAGCCTGCGGCCCGCCATCGCGCCCAACGGCCCGCTGGACGAACACCGGGGCTGGGAGCGCGTGCGGCCCTTCCTGGTGTACGTGCTGCCGCTGGCGACGATCTTCGGCGTGGTGGTCGGCTCGATGATCGCCGGCTGGGCCACGCCCACGGAATCGGCCGCCCTGGGGTCGATGGCGACCATCCTCGTCACGGCCTGCTACCGGGCGCTGACGCCGGCCCGGCTGTTCGCCGCGCTCAAGGGCACGCTGGTGATATCGGCCATGATCCTGTTCATCATCCTGGGCGCCACCACCTTCTCGCAGATACTGAGCTTCTCGGGCGCGACCAGCGGCCTGGTGCAGACCGTGACCGGCACGGGGCTCTCCCCCATGGCCATCGTCGCGGGCATGCTGGCGCTGCTGATCTTCCTGGGCCTGTTCGTCGAGCAGATCTCCATGATGATGATCACGCTGCCGGTGTTCATGCCCATCGTCAATCAGCTGGGCATCGATACGGTCTGGTTCGGCATCATGTACCTGATCTGCATGCAGCTTGGCCTCCTGCTGCCTCCGCACGGCATGCTGCTGATGACCATGCGCGGCGTGGCCCCGGCCGAGGTCGGCATGACCGACATATTCAAGGCGGTCACTCCCTATGTGGCCATGACCGTGCTGTTGCTGGCGGCGATCTTCCTCTGGCCGTCGATAGCCACCTGGCTGCCGTCGAGGTTCTAGGGAAAGACCCGCTTCCGCGCGCCCGCCGCGCCCCGATCCCTCTTGTTCCGCGGCGGCTGTCCACCGACAGCCGCCAGGGACCCCTTTCATCTTTTTTCCGGAACGCTTATGGCAGAGCGATCATTCAAGCAGGAAGTCACGAAGCTGCGCCTGGGCGCGGGGCAGGAGTTCGAAGGCGAAGGCATCCTGGCCGTGACCAAGGCCTTGCTGCAATCCGGCGTCTCGTACGTCGGCGGCTACCAGGGCTCGCCCATTTCCCATCTCATGGACGTCCTGGCCGATGCCAGCGAGATCCTGGACGAACTGGGCGTGCATTTCGAAAGCAGCGCCAGCGAGGCGACGGCGGCCGCCATGCTGGGGGCCTCGGTCCACTACCCGCTGCGCGGCGCCATTACCTTCAAGTCCACGGTCGGCACCAACGTGGCCTCGGATGCCCTGTCCAACCTCGCATCGGGCGGCGTGACCGGCGGCGCGCTCATCATCCTGGGCGAGGACTACGGCGAAGGCTCGAGCATCATCCAGGAGCGCTCCCACGCCTTCGCGATGAAGTCGCAGATGTGGCTGCTGGACCCCCGCCCCAACCTGCCTTCGCTGGTGCGCGCCGTGCAGCAGAGCTTCGACCTGTCCGAGGCCAGCAACACGCCGGTCATGCTGACGCTGCGCATCCGCGCCTGCCATGCGCACGGCCGCTTCGACGCCGCCGACAACAGGCGTCCCGCGTTCACGCTGAAGGACGCCATCGAGCAGCCCCGGCGCGACGTGGAGCGCATGGCCCTGGCGCCCGCCACCTTCGTGCACGAGCACGAGAAAATCGCGCAGCGCTGGAAGGCCGCCGAGGACTTCGTGCGCGAGCAAGGCCTGAACGAACGCTTCGACGGCGAGGCCCGCCATGTCGGCATCATCGTCCAGGGCGGCCTGTACAACACCCTGATGCGGGTGCTGGAGCTGATGGGGCTGGCCAACATCTATGGCGACACCGACATCCCCATCTACGTCATGAACGTGGTCTATCCCGTGGTGGAAAGCGAGGTGCTGGATTTCTGCCGGGACAAGGACGCGGTGCTGATGCTGGAGGAGGGCCAGCCCGAGTTCATCGAACAGGCGCTGCACACCATCCTGCGCCGCGCCGGCGCCGGAACCGTCCTGCACGGCAAGGACCTCCTGCCGCGCGCCGGGGAATACACGCCCCGGGTCGTGATGAAGGGGCTGCGCCGCTTCCTCGACCGCCACGCGCCCGAGCTGGCCGGGCGGCGGCCCTTGCCCGAGGGCGTGGCCCGGATGCTCGAACCCAGGATTCCGCCCATCGTGCCGTCCATGCCCGGCGTCGCGCTGGAGAAAGTGGACGAGGTCCTGCCGCGCCCCCCCTCCTTCTGCACGGGCTGCCCCGAACGCCCCATCTTCACCGCGATGAAAATGGTGGAGAACCGCATCGGCAAACACTACGTGAGCGCAGACATCGGCTGCCACCAGTTCGCCGCGCTGGCCCCGTTCAACATCGGCGCGACCTCGATGGGCTACGGCCTGGGCGCGGCCGGCGCGGCGGCGCTCAACACCGGCGAAACCGACCGGCGCACCATCAGCATCATGGGCGACGGCGGTTTCTGGCACAACGGGCTGACCTCGGGTATCGGCAACGCGGTCTTCAACCGCAGCAACAACGTCACGGTCATCGTCGACAACGGCTATTCGGCGGCAACGGGGGGCCAGGACATCCTGTCGTCCGCGGCCGACACCCCCACCCGTTCGACCCGCCACGGCATCGAGGCCGCGGTGCGGGGCGTCGGGGTCGAATGGGTCCGCACCGTCACCCATACCTACGACCTCCAGCAGATGCAGTCGGTCCTGAACGAAGCGCTCACCACCGACGAACCCGGCCCCAAGGTCGTCATCGCCCAGTCCGAGTGCATGCTGAACAAGCAGCGGCGGATCAAGCCGCGACAGCGCCAGATGGCCAAGGAAGGCCGGCGGGTGGTCAAGGAACAATTCGGCGTCGACCACGACACCTGTACCGGCGACCACTCCTGCATACGCCTGTCCGGCTGCCCCTCGCTGTCGATCAAGGACAACCCCGACCCGCTGCGCCGCGATCCGGTCGCCACCGTGCTGCCCAACTGCGTGGGCTGCGGCCTGTGCGGCGAGGTCTCGCACGCGGCCGTGCTGTGCCCGTCGTTCTACCGGGCCGACGTGGTGACCAACCCCACCCGCCTCGAAACCCTGGGCGCGCGCCTGGCCGGAACGATCATCCGATTCCTGCAGCGCCGCCTTGCCAAGCAGGAGTACCGCCATGCCGCTTGAGGCAACCCCGCGCCCGATCAAGATCGCCATCCTCGCCATGGGCGGGGAAGGCGGCGGGGTGCTGGCCGACTGGATCGTGGCCACGGCCGAACACGCGGGCTTCCATGCCCAGTCCACGTCCGTACCCGGCGTCGCGCAGCGCACCGGCGCCACGATCTACTACGTGGAGGTCCTGCCCGGACCCCGCCACCGGACGCGTGCGCCCGTGCTCGGCCTGATGCCCGTTCCCGGCGACGTGGACGTGGTGATCGCCTCCGAGCTGATGGAGGCGGCCCGGGCGGTACAGCGTGGACTCGTGACGCCCGACAGGACCGTGCTGATCGCCTCGTCCAACCGTGTCTACGCCCTGCCCGAGAAGATGGCCATGGGCGACGGACGCAAGGACTATGCCTCGCTGTACGAGGCGGGCCGCGCGGCGGCCCGCGAATTCATCTGCCGCGACTATTCGGCCCTGGCCGAACGCAGCGGCAGTGTCATCAGCGCGACCCTGTTCGGCGCGCTGGCCGCCACCCGGGCGCTGCCCTGGGACCGGCAGGCCTTCGAAGCCGCCATCGAACGCGGCGGGATAGGCGTGGCCGCCAGCCTCCGGGCCTTCGACGCAGGCTTTCGCGCCCATGCCGACGGCCCCACGCCATCGCCCGGCGCCGCCTCGCCCGCGACCGACGCGGCCGTCGATCCCCGGCTCGCCACGCTGGACGCCCGCATCGGCCGGGAGTTTCCCGCCCCGCTCGGGGACATCCTGCGGGCAGGCATCGTGCGCGCCGCCGACTACCAGGATCCAGCCTATGCCGCCCTGTACCTGGACCGGCTGCGGCCCCTGCTGGATATCATCGGGGGCTCCGACCCGTCCTGCCGGCTGCTGCGCGAGACGGCGCGCCATCTCGCCTTGTGGATGACCTACGAGGACACCGTGCGCGTCGCCGAACTGAAGATCCGCGCCACCCGCTTCGACCGCGTCCGGCAGCAGCACGGGGCCAGCGCCGGCCAGGCACTCCACATCAACGAGTTCTTCCACCCCCGCCCGGAGGAAATCGCCGACATGCTGCCGGCCGGCCTTGGCCGTTGGCTGCTGGCCTCGCGCTGGGCCGGGCCGCTGCTGGCGCGCGCCACCCGCAAGGGCCGCGTCGTGCGCACGTCCAGCCTGCGCGGCTTCCTGCTGCTGTACGGCATCGCATCCTTCAAGCGGCTGCGGCCACGCTCGCTGCGGCAGGAACGCGAAACCGCCGGCATGCAGGACTGGCTGGACCTCGTCGTGCTGCTCGCCGCCGAGGACTACGACCTGGCTTGCGAGATCGCCGAATGCCCGCGCCTGATCAAGGGCTACGGCGACACCCACGCGCGCGGCCTGGGCAGCTACCGCAAGATCATGGCCGTACTGCCCGCCCTGCGTGGCCGCGGCGATGCCGCGCGTACCGTGGCCGGCCTGCGCGAGGCCGCGCTGGCCGACGACAGCGGCGAGCGGCTCGCCCGGCAGCTCTCGGGCATCGCGCACCAGGTGTGAGCATGAGGTCTAATTGAAAGCCGCGGCCATTCCCGCGCCCGCCCGCTCCATCCATCGAGGAAACCGCATGGGAACCATCCATGTCATGCCGGTCGAGATCGGCTTCAAGCACTGCGATCCCGCCGGCATCGTGTTCTATCCGCGCTACGTCGAGATCCTGAACGACACCGTCGAACACTGGCTCCGGCACGGCCTGGGGACCGGCTTCGCCGCCCTGCATGGCGAGCGGCACATCGCCATTCCCATCGTCAACCTGCAGGTCGATTTCCTGGCCCCGAGCCGGCTGGGAGAGGACATCGTCTCGGCACTGCGGATCGACGGCGTGGGGCGTACCTCGCTGAAGATCGCCATCGAACTGAGCCCCGCCGGCGACGACCAGCCGGTGCGCCTGCGCGCGGCGCTGGTCCTGGTGTTCATCGACATGCACACCACGCGGCCCATCGAGGTGCCCGAAGACGTGCGCCGCGCGATCGAGGCTGGCGGCTACTGGCAGGCCTGAGCGGACCCGGCGCCTAGCGCCTTGGTCCACGGTTACCGATTCCAGAGGCCGCGCTCCGGAAAATGTAACTCGGCCATCATGGCCGGCCGCCTTCCAGCCATGTGTATCCGTTCGCTAGCGGACGGACTGCCTTTCCCCGGCCCCGCCGCCTTCGCCCCGGGACTCGCAGGAGGCGTACCCCCTCATTCAGCCACTGTTCAGGCGCCTTTGTTGCGCCTGGAGCGGTTTCCCCCGCCCGCGCGGCGCGCTTTTCGCAGAAAAAACGGCGTGGGCTCTTTCTAACAATTGAGACATCCTGCAAACTTCCGATAACACACGCCCCCTATACTCGTTCGCGCAATTACAACGGGAAAAGCATGATTGTTTTCATTGCCATCATCGCTGCCATCTGCGTAGGGGTCATCGTGGTCAAGGCTCGCCAACGGGCGAAGGCTCGCGAGATCGCCCGCGAAAGGCATGGCAAGCAGTGCCCGAGCTGCGGCAAGTACGTGCATCCCGCCGCCGCTATTTGCAAGCACTGCTACGCCCGGCTGCCGGCGTCCAAGACCTAGGGTTTGCGGAATTTCAACAGGAAGCCATCGGCCTCTCCGATCGCGGCGTAGCGTTCGCGATCCTTGTCGCCCAGCCGGAAGGTAGGCGGCAGCGTCCACACCCCCGCCGGATGATCCTTGGTATCCCTGGGATTGGCCAGCGCCTCCGAGCTGCCGACGAAGACGAAGCCGGCCTGCCGGGCGAGCTGGATCGCGTAATCCTGCCGTACGTAGCCATCGGCGGCGCGCGGGTCCTGGGGCTTGTCGGTCCGGCCGCGGTGGGCCTCGATGCCCAGGATGCCGCCGGGTTTGAGGGCGCGGTAGAAGGCGGCCATCACCTCTTCGGCGTAACCGTCGTTCATCCAGTTGTGCAGGTTGCGGAAGGTCAGCACGATGTCGGCGCTGCCCGGCGGGGCGATGTCGTAGCGCCCCTTGCCGAAGGCCGTCACCCGGACCCGGTCGTACCAGGCCGGATTGGCATCCAGCTTGGCGCGGAAATTCCGGTAGTACTCCTGGTAGTAGGCGCGCCCCCCGCCGTCCTGCGGATACTGGGCGGCGTAGTAGGTGCCGCGCGGCTTCAGGTACGGCGCCAGGATCTCGGTCCAGTAGCCGGCCCCGGGCGAGATCTCGACCACGGTGGCGTCCGGCCGCAGCTCGAAGAAGTGCAGGACCTCGTAAGGCTTGCGCGCGGCGTCCCGGGCGACGAAGGCCGGCGTGCGCGCCGGACTGGCGATGGCCTGCTTCAACGCGGTGTCCTCGCCGACCGGCGCGACGGCGCACCCCGCGCCGACCAGCGACACGCCAACGACCGCGACCAAGGCTTTGAATGACATGCGAAAGGCTCCCATGGAGAAGGACCCTGCACCGGTGTCGGTGCGGTCCGTGGCTGCGCATACAATGACGCCGTTCCCCGTTTTAACACCGGCCCGCCCAGGCGGGCCATGCCCAGACCGCATATCGATCTGCGTTTCCCGCCGCGTCCCGTCCACGGCCGGAAAGCAGACCCCATCGGGGCGCGGCGCCTTTTTCCTTTCCCTCCATGATCTCAAACGCATGCGGCGTCGATTTCGGGACGTCCAACTCCACTGTCGGCTGGCACCGGCCCGCCGCTCCCTCCCTGCTGCCGCTGGAAGACGGGCAGCCCACCTTTCCCTCGGCGGTCTTCTTCCACGCCGAGGACATCGAGACCAGCTTCGGCCGCGCGGCGGTCCGGGATTACCTGGAAGGCTATGACGGCCGGTTGATGCGGGCGCTGAAAAGCCTGCTGGGCACGCCGCTCATGGAAGGCCACACCGAGGTCCAGGGCCGGGCGCTGCCCTTCCGCCTGCTGCTCTCGCGTTTCATCGGAGAACTCAAGCGGCGCGCCGAGCACACGGCCGGCAGGACTTTCGACCAGGCGGTGTTCGGCCGCCCCGTCTTCTTCGTCGACGACGATCCGCGCGCGGACGCCAAGGCGCAGGAGACCCTGGCGGAGATCGCCCGCGAGGTAGGCTTCCGCCACGTCGAATTCCAATACGAGCCGATGGCGGCAGCCTTCGACTACGAATCGCAGATCGCCGGCGAGGAACTGGTCCTGGTGGTGGACATCGGGGGCGGCACGTCGGACTTCACGCTGATACGCCTGAATCCCGCGCGCGCAGCCGCCGCCGAGCGGCGCGAGGACATCCTCGCCAACGGCGGCGTCCACATCGGCGGCACCGACTTCGACAAGTACCTGAGCCTGCGCACCGTGATGCCGCTGCTGGGCCTGGGCAGCCGCCTGACCAGCGGCAAGGAGATGCCCTCGACGCCCTACTTCAACCTGGCATCGTGGCACACCATCAACCAGGTCTATGCCCGCAAGTCGGCCACCATGCTGGCCGAACTGTTCCACGAATCGGCCGAGAAGGACAAACTCGCCCGGCTGCTGGAACTGGTCAAGGAGCGCGCCGGCCACTGGGTGGCTTTCCAGGTCGAGGAAGCGAAGATCGCGCTGGCCGCCGCGCCCGAGGCCCGGATGGACCTGGGCCGCGTCGAGCCCGGTTTGATCCAGGTGGCGACGCGCGCCGACCTGGATGCCGCCATCGAACACCTGGTGGACCGGATAGGCAGGACGATCGCCGAGCTGCTGGACACCGCCGGCATCGCCGCGCGGACGGTCGATACGGTGTTCTTCACGGGGGGATCAAGCAGCGTACCGCTGCTGCGCAACCGGGTCGCCTCGCTGCTGCCCGCGGCGCGCGCGGTCCAGGGAGACACGTTCGGCAGCATAGGAACGGGCCTGGCCCTGGACGCCGCGCGGCGCCTGGGGTGAGACGCCGGCCGGGGCTCAGCGCCCCGAGACCTGCTCGCTTTCCACGGTCATGTCGAGCACGTAGGCGTAGCGGGAGGCGTCCGCCGGCGGATTGGCGAGGGTGTAGCGCTTGATACGCAGCACGTTGCGCACGCCGGCCGTATGGGTATAGCCCTGGATGTTGCCGTAGAAGGCTTCCCAGTCGCCATAGCCCTGCTTGACGCCGGCGGCGTCGTAGCTGACCGTGCGCACCCGCATGCATTTCATGTTCGGGATGAGGGGATGGCTGCAGGGAACCAGGTCCGGCGCCACCTCCAGGAACATGGTCTCGCCCGCCGACCCGTAGCGCGTCTCGTCGGTGGGCGTGCCGGCCAGCCGCCATTGGCTGCCGTCGGCGAAGGTGAGTTTCAGGGCGGGCTGCGCCCCCGCCTCGGGCCGCGCGGCGCCACCCAGGATCTCCCAGCCCGACACCGTCGGCAGCCGCTCGGCCACATCCCGTTCGTACTTCATCAAGGCCTGGTCCGGGCACATGCGCAAGGTGCCGGCCATCTGCGTGATGGTCATCCGCGCGCCATCCACGCGGTAGCCGCCGCCCAGCATGTTGCACAGCCCGGCCACGGAAACGCGCTCCCCGGCGAAGGTCAGTTGCAGCGCCTGGCCACCGTGGGTGTTTACCGCATCCGGCTGGGGCGCGCCGGTCGCGTTCAGCGCCTGTTGCAGGCGCCAATGGTAGGCCGTCAGGATCGAGGCATCGGTCTTGGCACCGGCGCCGCCCGCGGCGCCGCCCTGATGGGCACAGGCCGCCAGGCCCTGCGCCACGACCGCCGCGAGCAGGATTTTCCAGGTCCTTTTCATGGACGTTCTCCTTCTTCTTGGGGCCATCAAGCGTAGCATTCCCCGGCGCCCGCGCGGGCCGGCGCGCTGCGGGGAGTGCTACGACTGCAATAATCGCCCCACACCCGCAACAAGTCCTGACAAAGTAGCGATGCCGGCGGCCCGCTGAACGCCTCCACGCCGCCCGGCAACCGCGCCTATATCCTTCCCATCAACAGCAGGACGATCAGCACGACCAAGATCACTCCGATGATGCCCGAAGGCCCGTACCCCCAGTTGGCGGCATGGGGCCAGGCGGGGAAGGCGCCGATCAGCGCCAGCAGCAGGATGATCAGGATGATTGTGGTGAGCATGGCGTTCTCCTCGATAGCGAAGGAAATGGCCTTGGCAAGGCCTGCCAGCTCATCAGCAATATACGCTCCCGGCCCTCGGCCAGGCCGCCTAGCCCGGTTCAGATCCCCAGCCTGGCGCGCAGCGCCTGGCGATAAGGACGCGACACCGACCACGGCTGCCCCAGCCCGCGCAACTGGACGGTCCATGGCCTGGAGGCGCCCCGCTCCAGCGCCTTGACGTGCCCGAGGTTGATCAGCGAGGTGCGATGGATGCGCATGAAGCTCTCCTGGGGCAGCAACGCCGCCCAGGCGGACAGGGGCCGCATGTCCTTGACCGAATCGCCGCCCGCCAGCCAGATCAGGGAATAGTCGCGCGCCGAGCGCACGCCCAGGATGTCCGCCGGCGCCAGTCCGCGGGTTCCGTGCCCCAGCCGCAGGTAAAGCAGGGGTTCGTAGAGCTGCGCGCGCGCCCGGCTGCGCTCGGTTTCCGTGCCGCCATAGCGGGCCTGCGCGATCAGGTCCGCGCACAGGAACAGGCCCAGCGCCTGCGCCGGCTGCCAGCGCACCGGCGCGCGCGTCGCATCGAAGCCTATGCAGGCGCGCAGGCGGCCTTCATGGAACACAGGCACGCTCAGCACGCTGCGATCCTGCTGGCGCAGCATTTCCGCCTGTACCGACCTTGCCGCGCGCGGCATGCGCGCCACGTCATGGATCATGACGGCGCGCCGCTGGTTCAGGGCGCGATGCAGCCACGCGATCATCGTGACCGGCGCATCCTGGAGATCGCTCACATGGGAGGTGATGCCGGACCGGCACCACTCATGGGTGTTGCGAAAGCGCAGGGCGCGCGCATCGTATTCGAACATCCATGCGCGATCGACCTGAGCCAGCGTTCCCAGCGCCTGCAGGGCAAGGAAAATGGCCTCGTCCTGGGGCCGGCTCATCAGGGCCAGGGCAACCTGGTGGACCCAGGTCCCCAGCGCCGGAGCCGGCGCGCACTGGTCGCGCACCAGGGTCTCGAAGGGCGCGTCGCTGTCCATGGCTGGCCTCTTGCGGCGCTATTTGCGGATGGCGTCCACGCACGCCTGCAACACCGGGCGCACGGCCTTCACGAACGCCTGGAAAGGCGCGCCCGTGCTAGTTTCCGGACCGCGCCAGTTGTAGGTGAAGCAGAACGTGACCGGCACCCGGTCGACGATCATCTGGCCGGGAAAGCTGATGGTGTGGAAGTCCAGCCAATCGATGCTGCCTCCCTTGCCATACGCAATGATGTCCGCCGGCACCACCAGCGAGATCGCGTCGGCCATCGCCAGTATCCGCTTGTATTCCGTCAGGGTCGCCGGCTGGGTGAAGAACTTGCCCGACAGCGATTGCCGGTACCACGCCACCAGCTCGGTGGCCGTGCTGAGCATCGACTGCCTGTCGTTGATCGCCTGCCGCGCGTTCGGCAGCGAAGGCTGCGCCAGCTCCGCCATCAAGGCCTCCCAGCCCAGGTCCACGCCGTCGGGCGCCCCGGCCAGGTACGAGAACAGGCGGCGCGTCGAATCCGGGATCCGCGTATGCGTCAGCCCCGCCCGGGCGATCAGTTGCCGCACCCGGTCCGCCCCCACCGCGGCATAGGCCATGTCGGTGGCGGTGTTGTCGCTGTGGGCGATCATCGCCTCCAGCGCGTACTTGGCGGGCAGCGTGCCGTTCAGGTCGACGAATACAGGGCTGCCGGGCGAGCGGACCCCGTCGTCGATGGTCTGCGGCATGTTCCCGGAAATGCCGTTGTACGACGTTTCCGCATCGATCGCGAACTGGCCCAGGATGAAGGTCTTGACCGCGCTGCCGATGAACAGCTGCCGGTCGGGGTTGTAGCTCGCGCTCCAGGACGCATCGGGCACGTCGGCGCGCACCAGGCAGTGCGTCCCCTCGGGCGCCAGCGCGCCAAAATCGGCCACCGCCTTGAGAACCGCGTCGCTGGCATTGCCCTCGGCGGCCTGGGCATCGCCCCCGCACGCGGCCACCGCCTGCACGGCCAGCGCCGACGCGGTGAACTTGAAAAGCCTGCGGCGCTGCTGATCGGCCGGGTCGACGGGGAATTGCATGGTCGGGGACACTCCGCTGGTTGACGCCCGCTCACGCGCGGCCCGCCACCCCGGCAGCCGTCATGCGGAGCACGCATGGACGTCGCGGATGTTGGAAGTCGGTGTGGGAATTGTCAATCAGGAACGATCAATCGACGTTATTCGCCGACGAATCGACATACGCCCCCGCTGTCAGCCGGCGCCAGCGAAGCCTGGCGCCGGCTGCCGCGACTCATCGCCGCATCGAGCCTCCCGACGACGCGCCGTTGTCAGGCGAAGGAACCGGCTTGCCCGACGCGCCCGAGGACGGTCCCATGTCGGTCCGGGATTCCCGGTCGTTGCCGCCCGGCCGGGTGCGGTCGCCCGAAGGCTGAGCCGCATCCGAGCCGCTGCGGCCGGCGGGCAAGGGCTTGCCCGAGGCCCCGCTGGAGGGCCCCATGTCGCTGCGGCTTCCGTGCTCGACGGGCCCGGTCCGCTTGGTGGATTCGGGCTGCGGGCTGTTCTTCCCCTGGTCCGCGGGCAGGGGCTTGCCGGACGAGCCGGTCGACGGCCCCATGTCGGTCCTGGCATCCTGGCTCGTCCGGTCGGGCGAACTCGTCTGCGCGATGGCGAACGGCGTGGCAGCCGCCAGCAGGACGGCGAGCAGCGTGTTGCGAGTGGTACTCGAGCATTTCATGGCGTCACCTCTTTGGTTTTGGATATGAACCCGGGCTGCCGCAAAACGCGTACCCGGCTTCGCGAGGCGGCGAATGCCATGTCGAACGCCCAAACAAAAAGGGCTAGTGGCTGCTGGCGCACTAACCCTTGGAATTCCTTGGCGGAGCGGACGGGGCTCGAACCCGCGACCCCCGGCGTGACAGGCCGGTATTCTAACCAACTGAACTACCGCTCCGCAGCGGCGTTTCTACTGCTGCCAACCTGTGGCGGTTGGCGTCCCCTAGGGGATTCGAACCCCTGTACTCACCGTGAAAGGGTGATGTCCTAGGCCTCTAGACGAAGGGGACCTGGAACTGCTGTTTCGTGGTGGAGGTAAGCGGGATCGAACCGCTGACCTCTTGCATGCCATGCAAGCGCTCTCCCAGCTGAGCTATACCCCCACGGTTACTGCCATTCAGTTACCGCCATCCATCTGGGTGGATGCCCGCTGAAATGTTTTTCAAGCGGGATCTGGATTATAGCCATATTTCAGCTTGCAAGTCCACGCAGGACCCGCCTGAGACACAGGCGGAGCAGAAAAGCAAAAGCCCTGCTAAACACGGGATTTAGCAGGGCTTTCTGATTCTTGGCGGAGCGGACGGGACTCGAACCCGCGACCCCCGGCGTGACAGGCCGGTATTCTAACCAACTGAACTACCGCTCCGCAGCGGCATATTTTTACTGCTGCCAACCTGTTCGGCTGGCGTCCCCTAGGGGATTCGAACCCCTGTACTCACCGTGAAAGGGTGATGTCCTAGGCCTCTAGACGAAGGGGACCCGGAACTACAGTACTGCTTCTTCCCGGACTGGTGGAGGTAAGCGGGATCGAACCGCTGACCTCTTGCATGCCATGCAAGCGCTCTCCCAGCTGAGCTATACCCCCGTCCTGCGAAGAAGCGAGATTATGCACGGTTTTTAAACCGTGTGCAAGCGGGCCAGCACTTTCTCGCGGCCAAGCAGTGACAGGACCGCATCGATGGCCGGCGTCTGCGCCCGTCCCGTCACGGCTACCCGCAGCGGTATCCCGAGCGCCGGCATCTTGACGCCATGCTTGGCCAGGGTGGCCTTCATCAGCGCCGAGATCTGTTCCCGGGTCCATTCGATCGAGCCGGCCTCTTGCGCGAAGTCGCGCAGGATCGCGCGCGCGGCATCGGTCAGGTGCTGCGCGACCAGGTCCGGCGGCGTGGCCGCGGCATCGAATTCGCCGCAGAACAACATGGCGTCGTCGGCCAGTTGCTCGAGCGTTTCGGCGCGTTCCTTGAGCAGCGCCATGATGGCCGGCAGGTCCACGCCGTCGACCGCCCCGCCCCGCTTGGCGATGCGCGGCGCGACGCGCGCGGCCAGGTCGGCGTCGGCGCTCTGCTTGATGTAGTGGGCGTTGACCCAGTTGAGCTTCTTGGGATCCCACTGCGCCGCGGACTTCGACAGGCTGCGGGTATCGAACCACTCGACCAGTTGTTCGCGCGTGAAGATCTCGTCGTCGCCGTGGCTCCAGCCCAGGCGCGCGAGGTAGTTGATCATGGCTTCCGGCAGATAGCCCTGGTCGTCGTACTGCATGACGC
Source organism: Pigmentiphaga daeguensis (assembly GCF_039523035.1). NCBI lineage: Bacteria > Pseudomonadati > Pseudomonadota > Betaproteobacteria > Burkholderiales > Alcaligenaceae > Pigmentiphaga > Pigmentiphaga daeguensis. The sequence goes on from NZ_BAAAEN010000019.1 coordinate 37,226, forward strand.
TGACCGCGCCATGGCGCTTGGACAGTTTCTCGCCGTCCGGTCCCAGGATCATGGGCACGTGGCCGTATTCCGGCAGCGTGGCGCCCAGGGCCTTCAGGATGTTGACCTGGCGCGGCGTGTTGTTGACGTGGTCGTCGCCGCGGATGACGTGGGTGATGCCCATGTCCCAGTCGTCCACCACCACGCAGAAGTTGTAGGTGGGCGTGCCATCGGGCCGGGCGATGATGAGGTCGTCCAGTTCGGCGTTGGCGATGGTGATCGGGCCCTTGACCAGGTCGTTCCAGGTGACGTCGCCGTCCAGCGGATTGCGGAAGCGCACCACGGGCTTGCGGCCCTCGGGCACCGGCGGCAGGGTCTTGCCCGGCTCGGGCCGCCACGTGCCGTCGTAGCGCGGCTTGCGGCCTTCGGCCCGGGCGCGCTCGCGCATGGCTTCGAGTTCGTCGGGCGAGCAGTAGCAGTAATAGGCCGACCCGGCGGCCAGCATGCCCGCCAGCACCTCGCGATAGCGGTCCATGCGCTGCATCTGGTAGAACGGGCCTTCATCGTGATCGAGCGCCAGCCACGCCATGCCGTCCAGGATGGCTTGCACCGCTTCGGGGGTGGAACGCTCCAGGTCGGTATCCTCGATCCGCAGCACGAAGGTGCCGCCGTGGTGACGCGCGAACGCCCACGAGAACAGCGCCGTGCGCGCGCCGCCCAGGTGCAGAAAGCCCGTGGGCGACGGTGCGAAGCGGGTACGGACCGCGGGGTTGCGGCCGGACGACGAGGAATCGGTGCTCATAGGAAAACGGCTCTCGTGCAGGAGTGAATACTGGGCGCGCGAAGCGCGCCAGGGTCGGCTGACCGGGGTAGTATTGTATTGCAGCAAATCCGTGCGGCCCCGGGCCGCCACGCGCCTGCGCGTCCTCATCCAGAAAGGAGGGCCATGTCCCGGCACGCCCTGTCCCCGCTGTTCGATCCCCACTCGCTGATCGCCATCAGCGACCGGCCGCTGCCGATGATGGCCTCCCTGCCCGCCGCGCTGCGCGCCCGCACCACCGAGCTGCGGCTGGACGAGCGGCGCACCTGCGTCCTGCCCGCCGGGCTGGCCCAGGCGGCCGAGCGGCCCGACCTGGCGGTGGTGTCCGTTCCCCGCGACGCGCTGCGGACCACGCTGGAGACGCTGGCGCCGGCCCGGCCGCGAGCGGTGGCGGTGCTCACCCACGAGCCATCGCTCGAGGACAACGATTTCTGCCGTGCCTGGGCCGCGGCCCACGATTGCATACTGCTGGGGCCGCACAGCTTCGGGCTGCAACGGCCGCACGCCGGCCTCAACGCCAGCGTGCACCCCTCGCTGGGGCGCTCGGGCCGCGTCGCCCTGGTCACGCAATCGCGCTCCATCATGGCGGTCGTGATGGATTGGGCCGATGACAACCGGACCGGCTTCTCGACCGTCGTTTCCCTGGGCAGCGAAGCGGCGCTGGACGTGCCCCGCGTGCTGGATTTCCTGGTGGCCGACGCGCGCACCGATAGCATCGCGCTCTACCTGGAGGACGTGCGCGACGCCCGCGAATTCATGAGTGCGATCCGCGCCGCCGCCAGCGTCAAGCCGGTGGTGGTGCTCAAGGCCGGGCACGGCGGCCGAGAGCGCACTAGCGTGCGGCCCCTGGCCGCCGACGAGTCGGCCTCCGCCGCGCCGCCTCCGGTCCCGTCCGACATGGTCTTCGATGCCGCGCTGCGGCGCGCTGGCGCGGTGCGCGTCCGCTATTTCGTGCAACTGTTCTCGGCGGTGAAGGCGCTGGGCTTCGCCAAGCTGCCCAGCGGCCGGCGCATCGCCGTGCTGGCCAACGGCAGCGGTCCGGCGCAGCTGGCACTCGACCAGTTGGGGCCGGGCCGGCCGGTCATGCGCGCCGAACTGGGCGAAGACACGCGCAGGCAACTGGCTGCCACGCTCAGCGCCAATGCCTGGACCGACAATCCGGTGGTCGAGTTCTCGGCCCCCGATCCCCAGGCCTGCGCGCAGGCCGTGCAGGCCATCGTCGCCGACGCCGGCGTGGACGGCGTGCTGGCCGTGCTGTCGCCCGATCCCGAGGCCGACATGCGCGCGGTGGCGCAGGCCCTGGCCGCCACCGCGCCCAAGGCCTCGAAGCCGGTCATCACCTGCTTCATGGGCGATGCCGCCATGCGGCCGCTGCGCCGCATCCTGGACGACGCCGGCTCGCCCTCGTTCCGCACGCCCGAAGCGGCGGTGGACGCCTTCGGCAACCTGGCCACCTATCACTACAACCAGCAATTGCTGCTGCAGACCCCGCCCCCCGAGCCGCCCGGCCAGGAGCCCGATCTGGCCGGCGCGCGCATCCTGCTCGACGGCGCGCGGCGCGAGGGCCGGCTGACACTGACCGAACCCGAGAGCAAGGCGCTGCTGGCGGCCTTCCACATCCCGGTGGTCCAGGTCCTGCTTGCCCGCACCCCCGCCGAGGCGGTGATCGCCGCGCAGCAGATCGGTTTTCCCGTGGCCATCAAGATCGACTCGCCCGACGTGGTGCGCAAATCGGCGGTCCGGGGCGTGCACCTGGACATCCGCAACAGCACCGAACTCGTCACCGCCTACCAGCGCATGCTGGCGAATGCCCACGCCGCCGCGCCGCAGGCCTACATCGAAGGCATCACGGTGGAGGCCATGGCCGGCCCGCCCGGCTCGGCCAAGGTCTCCATGGGCGTGGCCCGCGACGCGCTGTTCGGACCGGTGATCCGCTTCGGATCCGCGCGCTCGCGCAGCGAAAGCCCCTCCAACCGCAGCCTGGAACTGCCGCCGCTCAACGGCTTCCTGGCGCGCCGCCTGATGGAGCGTTCGCCGGTCTGGCGCTACGCGTTGGCGGGCCAGCTATCGCCGCGCGCACTCGACGCGCTGGAGGACGTGCTGGTCCGCATTTCCGAGATCGTCTGCGCGCTGCCCGATATCGAGACCATAGACATCGACCCGGTCATGATCGACGGCGACCGGGTCGTCGCGGCCGACACCCGCATCACGCTCACGCGCGAGACCGCGGGCGACGCCGACGCGGGCCTGGGCGGCTACGCCCACATGGCCATCCACCCCTACCCCGCCCGCCTGGTCAGGCACCTGCAATTCAAGGACGGCTCGCCCTACACCATCCGCCCCATCCGGCCCGAGGACGCGGCACCGTTGCAGGACTTCACCCGCCAGTTGTCCGAACACACGCGCTACATGCGCTTCATCTCGTTCATGCGCGAGCTCTCGCCGCGGACACTGGCGCGCTACACCCAGGTCGACTACCACCGGGAACTGGCCCTGGTGGCCACGGTCTGGGAAGCCGACCCCGACCACCCCGGCGAACTGCGCGAGGCCATCATCGGCGTGGCGCGCTATCTGCTGAACGCCGACGGCGAAAGCGCCGAATACGCGCTGGTCATCGGCGACGCGTGGCAACGGCGCGGACTGGGCATCCAGCTCATGACGACGCTGATGGACGCGGCGCGCAGGCAAGGATTGGCCGTCATCGAAGGCTTGGTACTGGGCAACAACCGGCCGATGCTGACGCTGATGGGCCGGCTGGGGTTCCACGTCGACGTGGACCCCGACGACTTCAGCATGCGGCGGGTGTGGCTGCGCCTGAAAGGCGACGGCGCCCCGGCGGGCGACGGTCCGGCGGGCTAGCGCGGACGGGGGCTTTCCTTCCTGGCCAGGCCGGCGACGAAACCCAGCGCGGCCAGGGCAACCAGCGCGGATACGGCAAATCCGGACACCGCACCGTGCGCCAGCAAGCCCGCGCCCAGCGCGGTCCCCAGGGCGATGCCCAGGTAGATGCAGGAGGCGTTCAGCGCGACCACCAGCGGCGCCTCCTGCGGCGCGGCGTTGGTCAGGCGCAGTTGCTGCGGCGGTGTCTGGCCCCAGCTGCTCATGCCCCAGACCAGCACGAGCAGCCCCACGGCCACCTCGTGGCCGGCGCCCGCCACGGCCAGCCACGCCATGATTGCGAATGACGCCGCCATGGCCACGTACGCGGTGACCGACACCGGCGTGGGCCCCCAGCGATCGGTCCCGTAACCGGCAAGCAGGTTGCCCAGCACCGCCCCGACGCCGTAGCAGAGCAGCATCGCGCCGATGTGTCCGTCGGCGATCCCCAGGGCCTGCAAGGCGGGCACGCTGTAGGCATACACGATGTAGCAGGCCGTCATGCCCACCACCGTGAGCGGCAGCACCCAGGCCACCGCCGGCCGGCGCAGCACCGCCAGGCGCGCGCGCAGCGACGAACGCGCCTGCCCCGGCAGGGCGGGCATGATCAGCGCCACGCCCACGCAGGCCAACGCCGCCAGCGCGGCCACCATGCCCAGCGCCGTGCGCCAGCCGAACCACTGGCTGACCAGATTGCCCAGCGGCACGCCCAGTGCCGTCGCCACCGTCAACCCGCCCGTGACCAGCGAAAACGCCCGCGCCCGCAGCTCAGGCCGCACCAGCGCCCCACCCGCCGCCGTGGCCGTCGGCGTATAGGCCGCCGCCCCCACCGCCGCCAACGCTCGGCTTGCCAGCAGCGTCCAGATGTCCGGTGCCAGCGCCGAAAGCAGATTGGCCAACGCCAGCACCGCCAGCGCCCCCACCAGCACCCGATTGCGCGACCACGGCGCCGTGACCGTCGCCAGCACCGGCGCCAACAACGCATACGTTCCCGCAAACACCGTGACCGACAGCCCCGTCATGGAATTCGATGCCTGCAACGACTGCGCGATCGAAGGCAGGAACCCCGACACGATGAACGCATCCGTCCCCACCGCGAACGTCCCCAGCGCAAGAATGGCAACCGATCCCAACCCCTGCCCCGGCAAGGCACTGACAGACGAAGAAGCGCTACGCGTCATGATGAAGAACTCGGCAAGAAGCGAGGCCATGCCTCAATTCTGGATATCTTATATCCAGATTAAAAACAAAACAAACCCCAACCGCAGCCAGCGAAGCACAGATGCCACAACCCAAGAAACAGGTACTAGACCCAGGATGCGGTGGATCCGGCTCCGCCGGTCCACCCGCATCGCCCCCTGGGGGGCGCGCGAAGCGCGTAGGGGGGGGACCTACCTCAAGCTGAAGTCCACCCCCGTCTGCTTCGCGCCCTCGGCGGGCTTGGCCTCGATCCTGGGCGCGACCACGAAGGCCCGCTCGCCCAGCTTGGCCTCGCGCAGCACGGCCATCACGGCCTGCGCGCGCCGCACGGCCAGTTCGCGCAACTGGTCCGGCCCCACGTTGACGCTGGCTGCCAGCAGCGCCTCCATATCGGGACCGGGCAAGGACTTGGCAAGGCCGATCACGTTGCGCGGCTTGTCGATCTTGGCGGCCTTGTAGGCGCTTTCCAGGTAGCGGGCCCGCTGCGCGGCATCCAGCGGCGGCAGGTCCTTCCCGTCGGCGTCGTCCCCCTTCTTGCGCAGGTCTTCCCGCTGCTGGACGCGGATCAGGGCGTCGACGCCGGCCTTGCGCAGGCCCTCGGTGTCCACGGACGGGTTGGCCCGGCCGGCCACGTCCAGCTTCAACGCCGGACGGTCGTTCAAGGCCTTGACCAGCGTTTCGACGCGTTTGCGCGCATCGTCGTCGAGCACGGCGCGGCCCGGCGCGAAATCGATGTGGGACAGCTCCTCGCCCGAGCCGAAGGCCGAGGCCAGCAGCGAGAACGGCGCCGTCACCGCCCGCACGATCAGGTTGACCAGCGCGCGGAAGATGATGCCGCCCACCGAAAACTGCGGGTCGTCCAGCGATCCGGAGATGGGCAGTTCGATGTCGATTTCGCCCCGGCTGTTCTTGAGCAGCGAGACCGCCAGCAGCACCGGCAGCTTCAGGGCATCGGGGCTGTCGACGCGTTCGCCGAAGGTGAGCTGGTCGAGGAAGATCTTGTTGCTGGCCTGGAGCTTGCCGTCCTGGATCAGGTAGTGCACGTCCATCGACAGCTTGCCGCGTTCGATGGCATAGCCGGCGTACTTGGCGGCATAGGGAGTCAGCGCCGGCAGTTCCACGCCCTTGGCGCTGGCATGGATGTCCGTGTACAGCCGCGGACCGAAGGGGTGGAGCTTGCCCGTGATGTCCACCGGCGCGTCGCCGTCCACCTTGGCCGTCACCTGCACGTCGGCCGGCTGGCTGTCGGCCGAGGATACGGCCGAGATGCTGCCGGCGATGTCGGTCAGGTTGGCGCGGTAATTGGGCTTGACGAAGTTGTCGGTGAAATTGATGTGGCCTCGCGCCAGCTGCACCGCGCCCACCCGGATGTCGCGCGGCATTCCGCCCGCCTCGGGGGCTGCCGCGCCTGTTTCCTTGGCGCCCTGCACCCGCCGTTCCGATGCCGCCGGCTCGCCGGCCTTCGTTGCCGGCCCGGCCGGCTTCTCGTCGGTGATGGAACCGGCCTGTTCGCCCGGCTGGACGATCAGCTGCGACAGGTTCAACCGCCCCTGCTCGCTCAGGATCACCCGTGCGAAGAAATCTTCCAGCGAGATGTCGCCCAGGTCGGCCTTGAGCGTATCGCCCGCGCTGGCCACGTCCAGCCGCTTGAACGCCAGCCGCTTCCATTTCAGGAAATCCGCCGAGTTGAGCTTGTCGATCAAGTCGAGATTGGTGATCTCGGCGGCGCCGGTCCAGGCCGCGCGCTGCGGCTGCCTGCCGGTGGCGGCCGCGAACTCCAGCCTGCCGTTGGCGCCGGCCACGACGCTCTTGACGGTGGCGTTGAGCCGCTCCGCCAGGTAGGGGGCGAGCGCGGTCAGGTCCAGCCGGTCGGCGCGCACCTGTGCCTTGACCGAAAGCGGCTCGGGCACGACCGTGCCCTTGATGTCGGCGGTGCCGCGACCCTGGACGGACGAGCGCAGCGAGAAATCGACGGGCGCCCGCAGGTCCGACCCGAGGTTGCGCGCCTCCATCTGCAAGCCGTCCAGCCTCAGCGCCACGCGGGGCGACACGGACTCGTCGGTCAGCCTGAGCGAGCTCTTGGCGACCGACAGTGTGCCCGCGCTCACCTTCCACGCGGCCTGGCCATGGCCGGCGGGGGCCGGGGTCGGCTTGCCGGCGGGTCGGGTCCGGGGCGCGGCCGGAATGGCGATATCCGCCCAGCTCACGGCCGACGAGGCCGAGCGGGTGGCCGCCAATGCCAGGCCGTCGATGGCGATGCGTTCGATCCGTGCCATACGCCCCGCCAGGTCGCCAGCCAGCCCGCCCACCTCCAGCGACTCCAGTTTCAGGCTGGATGCCTTGTCCGAGACCGGTGCCGCGGCCAGCTTGCGCAGCGCGACGCTGCCATCGCTCCAGCGCACCGCCAGGGATTCGCCCTGCTCCACGTGCAGCCTGGCCGCCGCGCCCAGCGAGCCGTCGTCGATGCGCAGCGCCAGGTACGGCTTCCACAGCGGCGCCAGCGCAGGCAGCGCCAGCGAATCCAGCTTGAGGTCGAGGTCCGCCGACAAAGGCTGGAGGCGGACCGGGCCGCTGACGTCCAGGCGGCCCGCCTCGCCCACGCGCGCGGCCACGGTCAAGGGCACGGCCTGGTCCTGCGCCGCGGGCAGGTTCAGATCGCGCAGCTCCGCCGCGAACTCCGAGATGCGGTAATCGAAGCGATCCTGCTCATCGTGCCAGGCGAGTTCGCCGTCCTGCAGCGCCACGGTTCCCACCGACACATGCCAAGCATCGGCCTGTGCGGGCGCGGGCGCGGAAGAAGGCGCCGGGGCCGGGCTGGCGGACGGCGACGGCGCGGCCGGCGCCGCGGGCGCAGGCGCAGCGGGCTGCTGGAAACGGCCGGCCACCTCGGCCAGGTTCACGCGCCCGTCGGCCGAGCGGCTGGCATGGATCGAGGGGCCGGCCAGGACGATGCGCTCGGCCTGGAACCGGCGCGCCAGCGGCTCCAATGCGAACTTCTCGAGCGCCAGGCTCTTGAACGCCAGCAGCGCGGCATCGCCCTGGTCGCGCACGTCCACCTCGCGCACCGTGGCATTGCCTTCCAGGCGGACCTTGGGCGCCGCCGAGCCGCCTTCCTCGAACACCAGCTGGGCATCGCTGTCGAGCCGGGCGTGCTTGAGCACCACCGGCATCGCGCCCGGCACGGCATCGGCCAGCGCATCCAGCCCCAGGTCGTCGATCTTGAGATGCAGCGAGGACGTACGCGGCGTATCGAAGGGCCGCGCGGTGCCCTCCAGGTTGAGCGGACTGCCGTTGACCAGCGCCGACAGCCTGGGTTGCACGTCGATGTCGGTGGCATAGGCCAGCGTGGACAGGAAGGGAATGCCCACCTGCAGGTCGCGCACGGTGTGCTGGCGGCCCGTGACCTTGTCGTCGACAGTGATCTCGCCGCCGTCCAGCTTGACGTTGTTCAGCGAAAACCGGGGCGGCGGCCCGTCTTCCGAGGGCTTGGCGGCCAGGCGGTCGAGCATGTCGCTGATGTTGAAGCGTTGCGGCCCCTCGCGGACCAGCGAGACGCGCGGCGCGGTGATCGTCAGCCCGTCCACCACCGGCGCGAGCCGGAACAGCGACGAAACCGAGGCATTGACCTCGACCTGCTCCACCGAGAAATCCGGATGGGTGCCCGCCTGGTCGAGAATGGCGAAGTCATGGACGCGCAGGCGCAGCTTGAAAGGATTGAACGACACCTCGCCCACGCGTGCCGTACGCCCCAGCACCTCCGGCACCTGGGCCAGCGCCACGCTGCGGACCAGCCGGGGAATGCCCCAGGCGGTCAGGGCCAGGAACAGCAGCCACAGGACCAGCAGGGCAATGAGAATACGAACCAGCGGCTTGCGCCGCCGCCTGATGCCGTCGACCGTCCCCCCCAGCGTGAAAGCCACGTCGCGATCCGGTCAGAGGGAATTGCTGGCCGACATGAACAGCTTGGTCGATCGCGCTCCGCTGCGGCAGAAGGCCAGGACCGGCCCCGGCAGGGTCTTGAGCAGGGAAGCGAAGGTGGAAACGTCGCCGGGCTGGATGTTCGCGCCGTTGACCGGCTGGTGGACGTAGTTCAACCCCGCCGCCTGCGCCGCGGCCTGCATCTGCTCGCTGGAGGGCTGGGCCGGCCCACCTTCGAAATCGGGCCGGTTGTTGATGACGCTCTTGAAACCGGCCGCCGCGACGGCGGCCATGTCTTCCGGGGCCAGTTGGGGGGCCACGGCGAAGTTTTCGGTAAGGGAAGTGAATGCGGACATGCGAGTCTCCGGAAGGATCCCCCCGCGCGCCGCGCGCGCTCCGGAAGCGCCTTGCGGGCCGCGCGTTGCGGGGGATCGATAAGGGGTAATCCTAACTCGGAGACGTCCGCCAGACAAACGAAACGCGCAGAATACGTCGAGGTTCCGCGCCGCCCGCGGGGCGGCGCGGACGGCCTCACGAAGAGCCGGCCTTGCCCTGGATCTCGATGACGACCCGGCGGTTCGGCGCCAGGCAGGCGATCAGCTCGCTGCGGTTGCGCTGGTCGCACTGCACCACCGGCTCGCGCGAGCCCCGGCCGTCCGAACTGATCAGGTTGGACGGCACGCCGGAATTGACCAGGTAGGCCACCACCGTGGCGGCCCGCTGCCGGGACAGCCTGTCGTTGTAGCTGGCGCTGCCCAGCCGGTCGGCATGGCCGATCACCCGTACCCGTTCGACGTCCACGCTGCGCAGTTCCTTGCCGATCTCGTCCAGGCGGCGGCGCCCTTCGGGCGAGATGCTGGCCAGATCGGACCGGTCGAAGGCGAACAGCGCGTCGGCGCCCAGCGTGATCTGCCTGGGGGGCGGCTTGACCGGCGCGGGCGCGGGCGGAGGCGGCGGAGGCGGCGGAGCGGCCACCGGGCGCGGGAACACGAAGTCCGCGCACTCGCGCCGGTTCCAATTGCCGGCCTCGGTCTGCATGTCCTTGTTGAAGCGCAACTGGTACTGGCAGGTGATGAACTCGTTGCCGTTGCCGGTACGGAAATTGAAGATGTAGTTCCAGGTGCGCACGCCGAACACGCCCTCGCTGAAGTGCGGCGGGCCGAGCAGGTCGTAGACCTGGGGCTTGGTCATGCCCGGGATCATCTGCCTGAGATTGTCCAGGTTGACGAAGGTGCCTTCCTTGAGCGAGGCGGACTCGCGGGCCGGAAACTCCACCGCGGGCGGGCTGGCCCCGTTCGCCGCGGCCGGCGCGGACGGCGACGCCGGGGCCTTCGAACTGCGGAACATCGAGCAGCCGCTCATCACGGCCACCGAAGCCACGCATGCGGTCAGCAGCGCGAGGCGCCTGCCGGCCAGGCCGGCGCGGCGGGCATGGGGGTTGTTTTCTTGCATCCTGGCCTCCGATGATTCGTTCATGCGCGCTACCACTGGTAACCCGCGCCGATGACGGCGCCCACCTTGCCCTGGGAATTGACGTTGCCGGCGATCTTGTAGACCCAGCGGCCATTCTCCGAGATGGTGGACAGCCCCACGGCGATGGCGGACTGGCCGAGATAATGGCTGGCGGCCGCCGAGGCCATGCTGCGCCCCGGGGTATACGCCTGGGGCAGGCCCGCCACCGCCATGGCCGAGGCCGCGCCGGCATTGGCGTTGCGCTCGACCCTGCGTAGGTCGTCGCGCACGCTGCTGATGCTGCTCGTGAAGTCCGACGTGGCGCTGCGCAACTGCCGCAGGTTGACGGCGTCCGTGTCGGCGGTGCCGTCGCCCACGTTGGCGATCTGCCGCTCCTGGCCCGCCGCGCCCACCGACACCACGTTGGGCCGGTCCGCCACCGAGTTCGTGCCCAGGGCGACGCTGTTGGCGCCGCTGGCCTGCGCGCCGGTGCCCAGCGCCATGCTGTTGGCCACCGTGGCCTGGGCGTTGTTGCCCAGCGCGACGGTATTGCTTTGCGTGGCGTTGGCCTGGTTGCCGATCGCCACCGAGTTGGTGGCCGCCGCGCCCGTCTGCGCGCCATTGCCCATGGCCATGCTGCCGCTGCCCTCGGCCTTGGCGCCGGTACCGAAGGCGGAGGCATTGGCTCCCGAGGCAAGGGCGGAGTTGCCCACCACCGTCGAATTGACCCCAAGCGCCTGGGCGGAGTTGCCGACCGCGGTCGAGTTCTCGCCCTTGGCGATCGACGCGTTGCCCAGCGCCGTCGCCGCGGCGCCCTCGGCCATCGCGCCGGCACCGCCGGCCACCGAGTCCTTGCCCGTGGGCTTGGGTTTGGCGCGGGCAAGCGAGTTCTCGATCTGGAACATGCCGTCCTTGCCTTCCTGGATGTTGGTGATGTCTCCCGACACCTCCTTCAACTGGGCGTAGTTGACGGCATCCGTGTCCTGCGTGCCGCGCGCGACATTGGTGATCTGGCGTTCCTTGCCGGCGGCGCCTACCGATACGGTGTTGTCGCGATCGGCGACCGAGCCGGCGCCGAGCGCCACGCTGTTCTTGGCCGACGCATCGGCATTGGCGCCGATCGCGGTCGAGCTCTCGCCCGTCGCCTTGGATCCGGTCCCCATGGCCGTCGAGTTCGCGCCGCTGGCCGTCGCGCCCGAGCCCATCGCCGTCGCCTGGGCGCCCGTGGCGGTCGCTCCGGAGCCCACCGCCGTCGAGGCCGTGCCCGAAGCGGCGGACGCCCCGCCGACGGCCACGCTGTTGTCGGCGGAAGTCGTGGCGCCATTGCCCATCGCGACGCTGTTGGCACCGCCCGACACGGCTGCCGGACCGGCTGCGACACTGTTGGTGCCGGTGGCCTGCGCCCCGGCCAGCGTGGAATTGGCCTTGAAGTACTTGGTGTCCGAATCGATGTCGTTGATGCGCTTGTACAGGCTGAGGTTGCTCATGATGTTGGTCTCATCCTGAGTCCAGCCCCACAGCTGCGAACCATTGATCGCGTCCGTGCTGGAGGACGTCACCGCGCCCCGGCCCACGTTCGAGATCACCGTCGACGTACCCCCGGCGTTCAGGGTGATCTTCGACTTGGTGTCGTCGTCGTACTTCACCGCCAGCTTGTCCATTTCGCCGATGCGGCCGTCCACGGCCTTCAGCTGCGCGATGTTGGCGGCATCGGTATCGGCGCTGCCCGCCGACACGTTGGTGATGCGGCGCGTCGCACCGGCGCTGCCCACCGACACTTCGCCCGCCGACGACTGGCGCGCGGTCAGCGCATACGCGACGTAGTCGCTCTGCGCGCCCACGGTCGTGGTCGAGCCCGCGCCCAGGGCCACGCTGTTGGCCATGCTGGCATTGGCACCGTTGCCCAGCGCCACGGCGTTGGCGGCCGACGCCACCGACGCGCCCCCCGCCGCCACGCTGTCCGTGCCGCTGGCCGAGGCCGCCGCCAGGGTCGAATTGGCCTTGAAGTACTTGGTGCCGTTGTTGTCGATGTTGGTGACGCGGTTGTCCACGTTGGTGACGTTGGTGTTGGTCTCGTTCAACTGCGAGCCGTTCACCGCGTCGGTGCTGGTGGCGCTGACTTCGCCGGCCTTGACGTTGGTCACCACCGTTCCCGTGCCGCCGGCGTTCAGGGTGATCCTGGTCTTGGTGTCGTCGTCGTACTTCACCGCCAGCTTGTCCACTTCGCCGATGCGGCCGTCCACGGCCTTCAACTGGGCGACGTTGGCGGCGTCGGAATCGGCGCTGCCCGCCGACACGTTGGTGATGCGGCGCGTCGCACCGGCGCTGCCCACCGACACTTCACCCGCCGACGACTGGCGCGCGGTCAGCGCATACGCGGCGTAGTCGCTCTGCGCGCCCACGGCCGTGGTCGAACCCGCGCCCAGGGCCACGCTGTTGGCCATGCTGGCGTTGGCGCCGTTGCCCAGCGCCACGGCGTTGGCCGCAGAAGCCACCGACGCGCCGCCCGCCGACACGCTGTCCGTGCCGGTGGCCGAGGCCGCCGCCAGGGTCGAATTGGCCTTGAAATACTTGGTGCCGTTGTTGTCGATGTTGGTGACGCGGTTGTCCACGTTGGTGACGTTGGTGTTGGTCTCGTGCAGTTGCGAACCGTTCACCGCGTCGGTGCTGGTGGCACTGACATCGCCGGCCTTGACGTTGGTCACCAGGGTGCCGCCGGCGCCGCCCAGCGTCGCCTTGGTCTTGGTGTCGTCGTCGTATTTCATCGCCAGCTTGTCCACCTCGCTGATGCGGCCGTCGACAGCCTTCAACTGGGCGACGTTGGTGGCATCGGTGTCGGCGCTGCCCGCCGACACGTTGGTGATGCGGCGCGTCGCGCCGGCGCTGCCCACCGACACTTCACCCGCCGACGACTGGCGCGCGGTCAGCGCGAAAGCCGCGTAGTCGCTCTGCGCGCCCACCGTGGTGGTCGAGCCCGCGCCCAGCGCGATGCTGTTGGCCATGCTGGCATTGGCGCCGTTGCCCAGCGCCACGGCGTTGGCGGCCGACGCCACCGACGCGCCGCCCGCCGCCACGCTGTCCGTGCCGGTGGCCGAGGCCGCCGCCAGGGTCGAGTTGGCCTTGAAGTACTTGGTGCCGCCGTTATCGATGTTGGTGACGCGGTTGTCCACGTTGGTGACGTTGGTGTTGGTCTCGTTCAACTGCGAGCCGTTCACCGCGTCGGTGCTGGTGGCGCTGACTTCGCCGGCCTTGACGTTGGTCACCACCGTGCCGCCCGCTCCGGCCAGCGTCACCTTGCCACGCGTGGCATCGTCGTACTTGACCGAATTGGCGTCGATGCCGTCGATCTGGTCGGCCACCGCCTTGAGCTGGCGCACGTTGACGGCATCGGTATCCGCCGTGCCGCCCGCGACGTTGATGATCTGGCGCTCGTTGCCCGCGGAGCCCACGGACACCGCGCCGCGCACCGGCACCGCGACGTTCGAGAACACTTCCCTGCCGCCGCCCTCGCGGTCGGAAACGGACTGGAAGCCCAGCGCGACGCCGCCCGCCACGGTCGACGATGCGCTGGCACCGACGATGGTCTGGCCATTGGCATTGCCGTAGGTGCTGTCGCCGATCAGGACCGAGTGGCCCTTGCGCGCCGCGTAGTTGGTGTCGGGCACGCCCGGCATGTTGGGATCGGTGAAGATCGTCCCGGCATCCTCGTTGGGCAGGATGTGCTTGGCGTTGGTGCCGATCACGACTTCCTGCGAACCGTTGGCCGAAGCGCCGTCGCCGATCAGCACCTGGTTGTTCTGCGCCGCGGGAATGTCCCAGCAGGTGGCGCCAGCCAGGCCCAGGACGTTCAGGCAGTTGTTCCTGTCCACCCAGGACGGCGGCTGCGTGCCCGGCAGCAGCAGACCGTTGTTGTAGGTCAGGCCGGAATTGATGTTGGTGATGTAGTTGCCCGAGGTCACGCCGCCCAGCAGCGTGAGCTTCTGCTCCGGCAGCGGGCCCCCCAGCGTGCCTTGCAGCGTACCCGTCACCGGTGCCAGGTCCAGGATGGGGATGCCCAGCACGTTGACCACGCTGAAGCGCGCGTTGATGTTTTCGCGGTTCACGCTCAGCGCGCCGGAACGCATCCACGCTTCCTTCTGGCCGAACAGGCTCATCGTCAATGGCTGCAGGCCCTGCCCGACGCCGCCCAGCAGGCCGGCCGTGCCGATCACCAGGCCGGTGGGCGCGGGCGGATTGAGCGGCGGCGGCTCCGAGCCCGACGAGGCGGCGACCGCCATGGTCTGGCGGTTGGAACTGCTGGGGAAGAGCGACCCTCCCGTGGGCAGGATACCCAGCGTGCCGTTGCCGCTCAGCGGCGACATGGGCGAGGCGGGCACGCTGTTGGACAACGTGGCGACCGATCCCAGCGACGCCGCCGAAGCGACCGCGTCATCGGCGGGCACGGCGGCATTCCGGCTCTTGTCCACCGGCGCGGAAGCCAGCACCTCGGCGAGCTTGGCGGGAACCGACTCGACCGCCTTGCCGGCCTTGCCCGGCAGCGCCGAGCCGACCTTCTTCGTCACCGCGGCCGGCGCGGCGGCGATGGCCTGGACCGCGGCGGGAACCGGGGTGGCGGCCAGCACCTCGCCGACCACGGGCAGCGACGGCACGGCCTCGGCGATGGGTACCTGCTGCAATGCCGAGGCAGGCGGCAGGATGGGCGCGCCGATGCCGGCCAGGGCCGCCGCCGTCTGCGAGACGCCCTGCTGCACGGCCGACGCCACGGGGGCAACGCTGGGCGCCGCATTGGTCGTGGCCTGAAGCAATTGGCTCATCACGCCCACCGCGGCGCCATCGGTCAGCCGCGTGTTCGACAGGCCGGGCACGCCATGCATGCCGTCGGCCGCCGCCGGCGCCGCCCATGTCCCGGCCATCAGCGCCACGGCAAGCGCGCCGGCCTTGCTGGCGCCACCCTTACCCCTGGCACGCGCGGTTTCGGCAACCGCCACCCAACATCCGAGCCGCTGGCTCCACACGGTGCGATAGGTCTTGTTCAATTTCAGCCCCCACGGATAGGTATCCCAACAGAGCCGCGATCCGCCGGATGGCGAATCGACCACTGCTGGAAAACACGTTTGCGGGAGCTTCGAGCAAAAGCTATGCCATCGGCCTGGACGCCTCGCGGCGCAAGCCCGCGCGAACTCCGGAACGAGGGCGCACGATGCGGCGAAAACGTTGAAAACAAACGGGATATCGGCAAACCGAAGATGTTCCTCCGGTGCGATAGTCACACCGATTCCCGGGCCCGCCGCGGGGCGGCGGAGCCAAAACGTTACGTACCATACGCAGGGGCGTTACGTAACGCGCGGGGGACGGGAACGCCCCGCGACGGCCTCGCGCGCCACCTCGATGAAGGCCGCCGCCGCGGCCGAGGGCGAGCGGAAGCGATCGCGGATCAAGGCGATTTCCGAGCGGACCACGGGGTCGCGCAACGGCCTGGCCACCGAGTTGCCGTCGCCGGGGACCAGCGCGCCGTACGGCGGCATGATGGCGGCCCCGAACCCGGCCTCGACCAGGCTGATGACCGTGCTCAACTGGACGACCTCGACGGCGATCCGGGGCTGCAGGTCCAGGCGAGCGAAGCAGCCGTCCAGGAATTGCCGGAAGGAATTCTCCGGGGTCAGCGCCACCAGCGGCGTCTCCGCCAGATCCGTCCATTTCAGCTGGCGGCGGCGCGCCAGCGGATGGACGCGGGGCAGCAGCGCCACCAGCGGCCCTTCCAGCAGGGGCTCGGTCAGGTATTCGTCGCGATCGGCCGGCAGCATGCCTATGCCCAGGTCGATGTCGGCCGAGGCGATGCCCGCGGGAATGGCCTCGGAAGGAATGTCGCGCAGGGTCAGCGCGATGTGGGGATAAGCGCTGCGGAACCGGGCGGCGATGCCCACCAGCAGGCGCGACATCAATAGCGGGGGCGCGGCCACCGTCACGTGGCCGTGCTGGCGCGAGGCCAGCCCCTTGACGTTGCCGACGGCGGCGGAGAGATCGGCCAGCAGGCGCGCCGCCGGCCCGCGGAACTCGCGCCCGGCGTCGGTCAGGCTGACCTGGCGCGTGCTGCGGTCGAACAGGCGGCACTCCAGGCTCTGTTCCAGTTCACGGATCAGGATGCTCAGGCCCGACTGGGAAATATGGATGCGCTGGGCCGCCTTGCTGAAGTTGCCTTCGTTGCACACCGCGACGAAGGCCTCGAGTTGGCGCAGGGAAATCGACATCGTGCGGGCCCGCCGGCAAAGTATTGGAAATCACTATGAATCTATATGAATATTTCAATTTTTACAATTAGTCGACTCTGCTAGATTTGCCGGAACGCTTACCGCAGGAGCCCGCCGGCCGTGTCCCCCACCCTGGTCCTTCACCGAGGCAGGATCATCACCTGCAACGACCGCGGCGACGTCGCCTCGGCCGTCGCGATCCGCGGCCGGCACATCGCCGCCGTGGGCCGTGATGACGACATGCTCGCCCTGGCCGGCCCCGAGACCCGGGTCGTGGACCTGGGCGGCAAGGCGGTGCTGCCAGGGTTGACCGATGGCCACGCTCACATGGACCGCGAGGGCCTGCGGCGCCACCTGCCCAGCCTGGCCGGCGCGCGCACGCGGGACGACGTCCTGGACATCATCGCCGCCGAAGCCGCCAAGGCCCCGCCGGGAACCTGGATCGTGACCCAGCCCATCGGCCAGCCTCCCGAATATCCCGAACCCGACGACGCGCTGGCGAACGGCCCCTACCCCACGCGCCACGACCTGGACCGGGTCAGCCCCGATCATCCCGTCTACATCCGGCCCATCTGGGGGTACTGGCGCAACCGCGCGCCCCTGGTCTCGGTGGCCAACAGCCGCGCCCTGGCGCTGGCCGGCGTGACGCCCGCCACGGTCTCGCCCTCGCCCGACGTCGACATCGAACGCGACGACGCCGGGCGCCCCACCGGCCGGTTCGTCGAGCGCACGCTGGTGCCCATCGTCGAACATACCCTGATGCGCGCCGCTCCCGGCTTCACCGCCGAGCAGCGCGCCAGCGGACTGCGGCACGCGATGGCCGAATACAACCGCTACGGCACCACCGCCGTATTCGAAGGCCACGGCGTGGCCGGCGAAGTCATCGACGCCTACGAAACGGTCCGCGGCCAGGGCGCATCGACCGTGCGGTCCACCCTGGTCCTGAGCCCCTATTGGGGACCTCGTGGCGGCGGGCAGGCGCTGGAGCTGCTGCGCGAATGGCGCACCTGGCTGGCTCGCCGCGGGCGGGGCGACGACATGCTGCGCGTGCAGGGTCTGTACGCCGAGATCGACAAGGATCCGCTGAACAACATGCTGCGGGCCGGCAATCATCCCTGCACCGGCTGGGCCGGCTTCCAGGCGGGAGCGGCGCTGGATGCCGGCGCGCTGGCGCCGCTGCTGGCCGAGGCCGCGCGGGCCGGCATCCGCGTGGCGGGCATCTGGCCCGACCTGCTGCCCCTGTTCGAACAGGCCCACCGCCAGCACCCCATCGACGACCAGCGCTGGGTGCTCGGCCACCAGCCGGTGGTCGACGCCGACACCCTGGCCCGGATACGCGATCTGGGCCTGGTGCTGACCACGCATACCAACCGCCATATCTACAAGGACGGCGACCTGTGGATGCAGCGCCGCGGCGCCGCCGGCCAGGACGACATCGTGCCGCTGCGCCGGCTGCGCGATGCCGGCGTCGCGGTGGCGTTCGGCAGCGACAACCTGCCGGTTTCGCTGTTCGGCCCCATCTGGCACGCGGTCGCGCGCCGCAGCCGCGGCGGCGCATCCGTTGCCCCCGGCCAGGCGCTGGGCCGGCAAGAGGCATTGGACGTCGCCACGCGGGGCGGCGCCTACCTGACATTGGACGAAGACGTCCGAGGCTCGATCGAACCCGGCAAGCTGGCCGACCTGGCGGTATTGAACGCCGATCCGCTGACCTGTGCCGAGGACGATATCCCTACGCTGCATTCCCTGTTGACGGTGGTCGACGGCCACATCGTCGCCCCCACCCCCTGAAGGAGATTCCCATGACATCCGTCCCGTTCCCGGCCCGCCGGCTGGCGGTCGCCAGCCTCGCCGCGGCCTGCGTCCTCGCCTCGACCGCCGCCGTCGCGGCCGATGCCTGGCCCTCGCGCCCCATCCGCGTGGTGGTTCCCTACGCGCCCGGCAACACCGGCGACATCACGCTGCGCTTCGTCCAGTTGCAACTGGAGAAGCAGTTCGGCGTGCGCATCCTGATCGACAACAAGAGCGGCGCTTCCGGCAACATCGGCGCCGACGAGGTGGTGCGCGCCACTCCCGACGGCTACACCTTCCTGCTGGGGGCGACCAACAACTTCGTCACCAACCAGTACCTGTTCAAGGGCATGCGCTTCGATCCGACCAAGGACCTGGTGCCGGTGTCCCTGCTGAGCAACGGCCCTTCCGTGCTGGTGGTCAACGGTTCGTCCGACATCCGCACCCTGTCCGACCTGACCGCCGAAGCAAAGAAGAATCCCGGCAAGCTGAACTTCGGATCACCCGGCAACGGCACCCCGCCCCACCTCGCGGCCGAGCTGTATAGCCAGCTCGCCAACGTGCAATTGACCCACGTTCCCTACCGGGGCTCGCCGCCCGCGGTCCAGGCTCTGCTGGCGGGCGAGATCCAGCTGTATGTGACTGCGCTCAGCTCGGTGGCCGGCCATGTGACCAGCGGCAGGCTGCGCGCCATCGCCGTGGCCGATGGCGAACGCCTGCCCATCCTGCCGTCGGTGCCGACCACGGCCGAGCAAGGCCTGCCGGGACTGGTCACGGGCAACTGGTGGGGGCTGGCCGCGCCGGTGGGCACCGACCCGCAGATCATCGACAAATTCTCGCGCGCGCTGCGCGAGGTATTGAAGGATCCCGCCATCCGCAAGCAGTACACCGACATCGGCGTCACGCCCATAGGCAGCACGCCGGCGGAATTCGCCGCGCGCATCAAGCAGGAGGCGCAGGCGTGGAAGGCCGTGATCGAGAAGGCCAACATCCAGCCCGAATGAGGCGGTTTCCGGCGAGGCGCCTCAGAATTCCGTGTGCAGGCGCACGCCGAACACCTTGGCCGGGCCGCGGTCGCGGTTGTAGCCGGGATGCCGGATGTACTGTGCATCGGCGGTGATCCATAGCCGCTTCAAGGGGCGCCAGCTGTAATAGGCCTCGGCGATCTGCTCGGTACCGTAGTTCAGCGTGCCGTCGCCGAGGAAGGCGCCGGCCCCGCCGCGACGCAGGTATTCGCGATGGGAGGCGCTGAGCGCGTTGATCGCGGCCGCCACGCCCGCGGTGTCGCCCGGCCGCCCCCACGCCGCGCCGTCGAACACCACGCCGCCCGAGACCGATCGATCGATCTCGGTGAAGGCGTAGGTTTCGGTCTTGCCGTCGGCCCAGTTCAGGCGGATGAAGGCGGTGGCGCGATCGGACAGGCCCTGCTCCAGGCTCACCCCCATGCCGAGCTTGGCCCGCTCCTTGCGCACCGCCGCCAGGTCGGGCGTTCCGCCCCGCGCGGCCGCCAGCGCATCGCCGTAGCTTCCCATGTTCGCCTTGTTGCGGAAGGCCAGCACGCGCAGCGTACCGGGCCGGTCCAGCACCGCATACGACTTCTCGAATTCGACCTGGTCCCCGTAGTGGCGTCCCAGCCGCCGGTCCAGCGGCAGGCCGTTGGACTCCCTGGGCTGCATGAACCGGCCGGCGCGCACCGCCCAGCCCTCGTCGATGTATTCCAGCACCGCCCCCCAGGTGTAGCCCCGGGCGTCCGCGGCATAGTCGTAGCTGCCATGCGCCATGAAGGCCCAATTCATGAACTGCGTGCGCGGGTCGTGACTGACCGACACCGCGTCGAACACATCCAGCACCGAGATATTGCCCGCCGTCAGCACGATGCGCCGCTTGTCGACGAAGCCCGCGAGCTGGTTCATGTCCGCGTCGACCGCCTCGCGTCCGCCGCCCAGCCCCCAGGTCTGCCGCAGGAAGGCGCGGGCCCGGTAGAAGGTCATGTCGGAACCCGCGGTCTTGGCCAGCTCGCCGTTGGGCAGGCCACCCAGGCCATGCAGGCCGGAGAACGCGATGCCTTGCGAGCCTTCGCCGTTGAAATGGACCTCGGCCCCTTCCCACAGCCTGGCGCCCAGGTCCACGGTGGCCGTCAGCGAATAACTCGTTGCACGCGATCCCGACAGCGAGTTCTCCCCCTGGTACGGGGATGCGAACGAGGGCTTGCGCTGCCATACATAGGTCGACTGGGCATGGATGGCGAAGGCCTCCGCCTGGACCGGCGACGACTCCTGGGCCATGGCCGGCGTGGCCAGGAAAACGGTCAGCAGGAGCCCACACGCCCGCAGCCGGCGGAACACGACCATCATTCTTCTTGTACTCGCGACGCGATCACCCAACGTACAATTATGCCGGCCCCGCGTGACACCATGGTGACTCGGGGCGCCGCACACGAGGAGACCCGCCCCCATGACCCCACCGCCGGCCGACCGTCAGCGCCAACGCCTGATCATCGCCATCACCGGAGCCAGCGGCTCCATCTACGGCCTGCGCCTGCTCGAAGCGCTGCGCGAACTGCCCGATTGGGAAAGCCACCTGGTCGTCTCCGAAGCCGGCGTGCTCAACACCATGCATGAACACGGGCTCGGCCGCAAGGACCTGGCCTCGCTGGCCGACGTGGTCTACCACCCCGGCGACGTCGGCGCCGCCATCGCGAGCGGCTCGTTCCTGACCGCCGGCATGGTCATCGCCCCCACCTCGATGAAGACCCTCGCGGCCGTGGCCCACGCCTACGCCGACAACCTGATCACCCGCGCCGCCGACGTCGTCCTGAAAGAACGCCGCCGCCTGGTCCTCCTGACCCGCGAGGCCCCCCTGAACCTCGCCCACCTGCGCAACATGGTCGCCGTCACCGAAATGGGCGGCGTCGTCTTCCCCCCCGTCCCCGCCTTCTACTCAGGCGCCCAGAGCGTCGACGACATCGTCAACCACACCGTGCTGCGCACCCTGGACCTCTTCGGCATCCACTCCGACCGCCTCAAACGCTGGAAAGGTTTAGGCGGCCGCTAGAAGCCCCCCCTACGCCCTTCGGGCGCCCCCTCAAGGGGGCGGCGCTGGCGGACCGGCAAAGCCGGATCCGCGGCGCCCAGGATCAAAGCCAGCATGCGGTGCTCCGCACCGAGAACGACGACACAGACCACGACACGGTGGATCCGGCTCCGCCGGTCCACCGCCGTCGGCCCCCCGGGGGGCGCGCGTCAGCGCGTAGGGGGGATCTCAATACGGCAAGCCGACGTAGTTTTCCGCCAAGGCGGTCGAGGCGGCTTGTGAGTCGACCAGGTAGCCCAGCTCGGCATGCTGGATCTTCTGGCCGAAGTCGCCGTTCTCCGGGAACTTGTGCATCAGCGAGGTCATCCACCAGGAGAAGCGGACGGCCTTCCAGACCCGGTCCAGGCACCGTTCGGAATAGGTCTCGATGCCCTGCTGGTCGCCGCCGTAGTGGCGGATGATGGCATCGGACAGGTAGCGTACGTCCGAGACCGCCAGGTTCAGCCCCTTGGCGCCGGTGGGCGGAACGATATGGGCCGCGTCGCCGGCCAGGAACAGCCGGCCGAAGCGCATGGGTTCGGCCACGAAGCTGCGCAGCGGCGCGATGCTTTTCTCGATGGACGGGCCGGTCACCAGCGAGTCGGCCGCCTTCGCATCCAGCCGGCTGCGCAGTTCGTCCCAGAACCGTTCGTCGGACCAGTTCTCGACCTTGTCGTCCAGCGAACACTGCACGTAGTAGCGGCTGCGCGTGTGCGAGCGCATGCTGCACAGCGCGAAGCCGCGCTCGTGGTTCGAGTAGATGAGCTCGTCCGACACCGGCGGCGTCTCGGACAGAATGCCCAGCCAGCCGAAGGGATAGATCTTCTCGTAGGTCTTGATGGCGGAGGCCGGCACGCTGGCGCGGCTCACGCCGTGGAAGCCGTCGCAGCCGGCGATGAAGTCGCACTCCACCACGTGCTCGACGCCGTCCTTGCGATACGTGACCTTGGGCCGGTCGGTGCCGAAGTCGTGCACACGGACCTGCTCGGCCTCGTAGACCGACGCGTAGCCGGCCGCCTGGCGCGCGTCCATGAGATCGTGGGTGACCTCGGTCTGCCCGTAGACCATGACGCTCTTGCCGCCCGACAACGTCTTCAGGTCGATGCGGTGGCGCTGGCCGTCGAAGCACAGCTCGATGCCGTCGTGCACCAGGCCCTGCTCGTGCATGCGGCGGCCGGCGCCGATCTCGTCCAGCAGGTCGACCGTGCCCTGCTCCAGGACGCCCGCGCGGATGCGGCCCAGTACGTATTCCTTGCTGCGCTGCTCGATGATGAGCGTCTCGATGCCCGCCCGGGAAAGGATCTGCCCGAGGAAGAGCCCGGCCGGACCGGACCCGATGATTGCGACTTGGACCCTCATGGCGTGTCTCCTGCATGTGTTCTGACTTCCAGGCATCTTAAGAGCCGGGTCGGCGGCGCGCGATAGATTATGGAGACATCTTCATGGATAATCCGAACATCTTGCGTGCCAGGAACCATGGCCATGAAAAGCATCGTCCCCACCTATGCCCTGTATGGGGAACACGGCAAGAACCTCGTCCCGGAAAGCCTTCACTGCGAATCCATCCCGCAACGCAGCCGCCTTTACGACTGGGAGATCAAGCTGCACCGCCATGACCTGTTCGTGCAAATTCTGTACATACGGTCAGGTACCGCCGACATCCAGTTCGACGATCGCCGCTTCACCGTCCACGGCCCGTGCGCCCTGTTCGTTCCCGCCCTGCACGCGCATGGCTTCCGCTTTTCCGAGGACATAGACGGCGCGGTCATCACCATCGTCACGCAGCAGATGGAAAGCCTGCTGGCTCGCCACGCGGAGCTCCTTCCTCATTTCCAGGCACCACGCCACGTCCCGTTCGAGCCCGGGGAAGCGGCCTACGCGCCCTTCGCCCAATCGATCGAGCTGCTGCTGGCCGAATACGACGAAGCCCACGCCTGGAGACTGGCCCTGCTCGAATCGCTGCTGGGCACCGTGCTGGTCCTGCTGGCGCGCAAGGCCGCCACGCTGGCCGGCCCCCGGCCGGGCCGGCGCAGCTCGCGCGGCGTCATGCACCTGCACCGCTTCAAGACCCTGCTGAACCGGAGCTTCCGCGAGCAGCGCGACATCGCCTATTACGCCGAGCGCCTGGGCATCACCCCCACGCAGTTGAACCGGATCTGCCGCGACGAGCTCGGCCTGTCGGCCCTGGGCGTCATCAACGACCGCCTGCTGACCGAGGCGCGCCGCGACCTCGCCTATTCGTCGCTGAGCGTGAAGGAAATCGCCCTCACGCTGGGCTTTTCCGACCCTGGCTATTTCTCGCGCTTCTTCACCAAGCACACAGGCGCATCGCCCAGCGACTTCCGCACCATGGTGCGCGACCAGCTCGACCGCAACCGTGCCGCGCCTCCCCCGGGGGCTTGACCGTCTTCGGCTTTCGCCATTACTTTCAGGAACTTGTAAGCTTGCCGCCCGCGCCGCCGGGCGTGCCGCTTGCTGCGCCGGACGATCACGCATCCCTGCCCTGCACCGAGGACCCTCCCGTCATGAGCAACGCGTTCCCCGCATCGACCCCGCATGCGTCCAACCCGGATGCCGCCGCCAGGCCCCCCACTCGCCCGCTCCTCGGTACGCTGGACATCATGGCGCTGGTCGTGGGCATCGTCATCGGGGCCGGCATCTTCAGCGCGCCGTCGCTGGTGGCGATGCACGCGGGCTCCCCGGCCGCGATGATGATGGCCTGGATCGTCGGCGGCATGATCTCCGTCGCCGGCGCGCTGTGCTACGCGGAACTGGCCAGCACCTACCCGCATGCCGGCGGCGACTACCACTATCTGCGGCGCGCCTTCGGTACCCGGCTGTCCTTCCTGTTCGCGTGGGCCCGCCTGACCGTCATCCCCACCGGCTCGATCGCCCTGCTCGGCTACATCTTCGGCGACTATGCCACGCAGATCGCCAATCTCGGACCGGCTTCGCCCGCCATCTACGCCGCCGCGATCATCGTCGTGCTGACGCTGGTGAACGTGGCGGGACTGAGCACCGGCAAATGGACGCAGAACCTGCTGACGGCCCTGGAAGTCGGCGGCGTCGTGCTGATCATCGCCGTGGGCCTGCTGTTCGCGCCCGAGACAGCGCCGGCCGCGCCGGCTGCCCCCGCCTCGGGCGTCGCCAACTGGGGCCTGGTCCTGATCTTCGTGATGCTGACCTACGGCGGGTGGAACGAGGCCGCCTACATCTCGGCCGAGGCCTCGGGCCCTGGGCGGACCCTGCCGCGGGCGCTGTTCTGGAGCCTGGCGCTGATCACGCTGCTGTACCTGCTGGTCAACCTGGCCTACCTGAACGTGCTGGGCCAGGATGGCATGGGGGCCTCGTCGGCCGTCGCCGCCGACATGATGCGGCGGGCGCTGGGCGAACCGGGCGCGCAACTGATCGCGCTGCTGATCGCGATCTCGGCGCTGACCTCCGCCAACGCCACCATCCTGACCGCCGCGCGCACCACCTACGCCTTCGGCCAGGACACCCCGGCCTTCTCGATGCTGGCCAAATGGCATCCGCAGTGGAACACACCGGTCAACGCCTTGTGGGTCCAGGCGGCCATCTCGCTGGCGCTGGTCGCGCTGGGGGCCTTCACCCGCAGCGGCTTCGCTACCATGGTCGAATACACCGCGCCGGTGTTCTGGCTGTTCTTCGTGCTGAGCGGCGTGGCGCTGCTCGTGCTGCGGCGCAAGGACCCCGGCACCCATCGCCCCTTCCGCGTGCCGCTCTATCCCCTGACGCCGCTGCTGTTCATCGCCACCAGCGGCTACCTGTTCTATGCCAGCCTGCGCCATACCGGCGTCGGCGCCCTGGTGGGCGTGGCCGTGCTGGGCGTGGGCGCCCTGCTGATGCTGGCCCAGCCCCGCGGCCGCACGCCGTCCGCATCCTGACCCGCCACTTCTCCGGGAGCCTTCCAGCCATGAAACGCCGCCAGTTCTGCCTGACCACCCTGGCCGCCGCCGCGGCCGCCCCCGCCTGGGCCCAGTCCTTCGGCACCGCCAAGCCCCTGCCCCGCACACCCGACGTGATCTTCGTGCCCACGCCCCAGACGGTGGTGGACGCCATGCTGCAGGTAGCCAAGGTCGGCCCCGACGACATCCTGTACGACCTGGGATCGGGCGACGGCCGCATCCCGATCACCGCGGCCAAGCGCTTCGGCACGCGCGGCGTGGGCATAGACCTGGACCCCCAGCGCATCAGCGAGGCCAACGCCAACGCGCGCAGCCAGCAGGTGACCGACAAGGTCCGATTCATCCAGGGCGACCTGTTCGAACAAGACCTGAGCCCGGCCACCGTCATCACGCTCTACCTGCTGCCCAATCTCAACCTCAAGCTGCGACCCACCCTGCTCGCGCTCAAGCCCGGCACGCGCATCGTCTCGCACGCGTTCGACATGGGCGACTGGGAACCGGAGCAGACCCTGACGGTAGACAGCAAGCGGATCTACTTCTGGACCGTGCCGGCTCGCTAGGCTGAATGGACATTCATGGCATCCATGATGGCTAAGGGCCAACCGCGCCAACTCCGGGAAGTCCCGGCAAAGCCGGGACCGGCTACGCTGCGCCTGCGCGCCCGCCCGGCCCCGGCGCCCCGGACAAGACCGGATAAAGAAAATGAATGTCGGGTCCGCCTAGGTTGGCGGCGGGTCAGAACCTCTCTACCCGCTCCAGGATCTCCTGGCCATAGGCCTCGAGCTTGCGCGCCCCCACCCCGCTGATCGCCCCCAGTTCGGTCAGCGACGCAGGCCGCGCCAGGGCGATTTCCCGCAGGGTCGCATCATGGAAGATGACGTAGGCCGGCACGCCATGGCTGCGCGCCACTTCGCCCCGCCAGGTGCGCAGCGCGGTGAACAGCGCCTCGGCCTCTGGCGGCAGGGTAACGGCGGAACGGGCCCGCGAGCTTTCGCGCGCACGGGCCGGCTTGGCGGGCTCGCGCCGCAGCATCAGCGTGCGCTCGCCCTTGAGCACGCTGCGGCTACCCTCGGTCAGGGCCAGCGTGCCGAAGGCCTCGTGGTCCACCGTCAGCAGGCTTTGCGCGATCAACTGGCGCAGCACGTTGCGCCAGTCCTTCTCGCTCAGGTCCGCGCCTATGCCGAACACGCTGAGTTCGTCGTGCCGGTGCTGCTCGACCTTTTCGTTTCGCTTGCCGCGCAGGATGTCGATCACGTGCCCGGCGCCGAAACGCTGGCCGCGTTCTTTCCATAGCCGGTAGACCGCCGACAGGATCTTCTGCGCCGCCTCGGTGCCGTCCCAGGCCTGGGGCGGTTCCAGGCAGGTATCGCAATTGCCGCAGGCCTGCGAGGCCTGGCCGAAATACTGCAACAGCCGCACGCGCCGGCACTCCACGGTCTCGCACAGCCCCAGCATCGCTTCTAGCATGGACGCCGAGCGGCGCTTGTAGGCCTCGTCGCCGGTCGACTCGTCGATCATGCGGCGCTGCTGCACCACGTCCTGCAAGCCATAGGTCATCCAGGCCGTGGCCGGCAGGCCGTCGCGTCCGGCCCGCCCGGTTTCCTGGTAGTAGCCTTCCACCGACTTGGGCAGGTCCAGGTGGGCGACGAAACGCACGTCGGGCTTGTCGATGCCCATGCCGAAGGCAATGGTGGCCACCATGACCACGCCGTCCTCGCGCAGGAAGCGCGCCTGGTTGGCCGCCCGCGTGGCGGCGTCCAGGCCGGCATGGTAGGGCATGGCATCGATGCCCTGGGCCCGCAGCGCCTCGGCGGTTTCCTCGACCTTGGCGCGCGACAGGCAATAGACGATGCCGGAATCGCCCGCGTGCTCCTGCTTCAGGAAATCGAGCAACTGGCGGCGCGGATCGTTCTTTTCGACGATGCGGTAGCGGATGTTGGGGCGGTCGAAACTGGAGACGAAATGCTGCGCGTCCTCGAGCCCCAGCCGCTGGGCGATCTCGACCCGCGTCGCCTGGGTGGCGGTGGCCGTGAGGGCGATGCGGGGCACGTCCGGCCAGCGCTCGTGCAGCGCGGACAGGCCCAGGTATTCGGGCCTGAAGTCATGCCCCCATTGCGACACGCAGTGCGCTTCGTCGATCGCGAACAGGGCGATGCGGCCGCGCTCGAGCAGGGCCAGGCAGCGATCGGTCAACAGGCGCTCGGGCGCCACGTACAGCAGGTCGAGCTCGCCGGCCACGAACGCGCGCTCGACCTCGCGCACACGCGCGAAGTCCTGGGTGGAGTTCAGGAAGGCCGCCCGCACGCCCAGTTCGGTCAAGGCATCGACCTGGTCCTGCATCAGCGCGATCAGGGGCGAGACGACCACGCCGGTTCCGCTGCGCACCAGTGCCGGCACCTGATAGCACAGGGACTTGCCCGCGCCGGTCGGCATCAGCACCAGCGCATCGCCACCGCCGATCACGTGGTCGACGATCTCCTGCTGAGGTCCGCGGAACTGGTCGTAGCCGAAAACCCGGTTCAGGACCTCCAGCGCGCTGCCGTCAGCCATGCGCCGCGGCCTTGTCGTGCAACAGGTCCAATCCCTGGCGCAGGTCGGCGATCAGGTCGGCCGGATCCTCCAGGCCGATGTGCAGCCGCACGGCGGGCCCCTCGGGCTGCCACCTGGTGGCCGTGCGATAGGCCGCGGCATGCACGACCGTGATCAGGCTTTCGAAGCCGCCCCAGCTCGAACCGATGCCGAACAGTTTCAGGCCGTCGACGAAACGCGCCAGCGCGGCGTCGCCGACCGGCTTGAGCACCACCGAGAACAGGCCCGAGGCGCCCCGGTAGTCGCGCTTCCAGAGCGCATGGCCGGGATCGCTTTCCAGCGCCGGATACAGCACCCGGGACACTTCCGGCTGGGCCTCGAGCCAGCGTGCCACCTGCAGCGCGTTGCGCTCGTGCTGGCGCAGGCGCACGCCCAGCGTGCGCAGGCCGCGCAGGGCCTGGTAGCAATCGTCGGGACTGACGCTGTAGGCATAGTCGTACACCGTCTGGCGCACCGGCTTCCAATAGCGCTCGTTGGTGGCGACCACGCCTATCATCAGGTCGGAATGGCCGCCTATGTACTTGGTGCCCGCATGGATGGAGATGTCCACGCCCAGTTCGAACGGCGAGGCGAAATACGGCGTGACCCAGGTATTGTCGGCCAGCACCGGGATGTCGCGCGCATGGGCCGCCGCCGCGATGGCGGGGATGTCCTGCATTTCGAAGGTGAGCGAACCCGGGGACTCGCAGAACACCGCGCCGGTGTTGTCGCGCAACAAACCAGCGATGCCGGCGCCGATGAGCGGATCGTAGTATTCGACATCGACCCCCAGGGGCACGAGCCTGCGGTCGCAGAAGCCGCGTGCCGGCGAATACGCCGAATCGGCCACCAGCAGGTGCTGGCCCGGCTTGAGCACCGCCAGCAGGGCCACGACGATGGCCGACAGGCCGTTGGGCGTGGCCACCGCCTGGTGCGCGCCCTCGAGCCTGGCCACGGCCTCTTCGAAGGCGAAGGTCGTGGGCGTGCCGTGGCGGCCGTAGCTGACCGGCTTCTTCGTCAGGTCGCGCGGCGCCTCGTACGACTCGATCGTGGGATGGATGACGGTGGAAGTGCGGAAGACGGGCGTGTTGACCATGCCGGCATAGGCTTCGGGAGCGCGTCCGGCATGCGCCAACAGCGTATCGGGCTTGGGCATGGACATCTCTGGCAGGTTCGGGCGGGTCGCCGATCACAGGGGATTTTAGCGAAGTCGGCTGGATATCGAAGCCGAAGCGGCGCCAAGCCGGACAAGAAGGCCTCACTGGGCCGCCCGTGCGTCCCCCTGGGCCAGGCTGGCGGCGATCCGGTCGACGATTTCCTCGGGCGTGCGCTCGGCATCGACCACGATGCCCCGTCGGGGCACCTCCAGCGCCTGGAACTGGCTGCGCGCCAGGGCGGGATCGAAGAAATGCCCCCGGCGGCGAGCCAGCCGCCGCATGACCGTCTCGTAGGAAACGTCCAGGTGGACGAACACGACGTCCTCGCCGGGCCGGGCCAGCGCGTCGCGATAGCGCTGCCGCAGGGCGGAACAACTGAACACGTGGGTGCGGCCGCCGGCCAGGACGGTCTCGATGGCGGCGCGCATGGCTCGCAGCCATGGTTCCCGATCGGCGTCGCCCAGCGCCACCCCGCGCGACATCTTCTCGATGTTGGCCTCGGGATGGAACTCGTCCGCGTCCGAATAGCCGCAGCGCAGGCGGGCGGCCAGCAGCTTGCCTATGGTCGTCTTGCCGCTGCCCGATACTCCCATGATGATCACCACCATGACCGTCTCCCGTGGCGGCCGTCCGCAATATCGGCCGGAAAACCCCTCTTCTCGCAAGAAACGTACCTCATTGCGCAAAAAAAACCGGCGCATCGCTGCGCCGGTTTTCCGGTCCGCCGTGATCAGCTCTTGGACGGAGCATCCTGACGGCGATGCTCGCGCATGCGGTCGCCCCGTTCCAGGCGCTGCTTGACCGCGTCGGTCACGACCTGCTTTTGCTTGCCGTCCAGCGAATCATAGGCGGCCAGCCAGGCGTCCCGGGCGGCATCCAGCTTGGGCTTGACGGCCGCGCGTTCGGCGTCGTGCCGGGCACTCAGCGCCCGCAGGTCCAGGGGACCGGCGGCGACCTGCGTGCGCAGGGCCTTGATGCCTTCCTCGCGCTGCGCCCGCATGGCCTGGCCGGCCTCGCGACTGGCGCTCTGCGCCGCATCCCACAGCTTCTGCTGCGAATCGGTCAGGTTCAGCCTGGACTTCAGGTGTCCCAGCATGGCCAGCGGCGACTGCTCCATGCCGCCCCGGAAGAAGTGATGTCCCTTGGCTCCATGGTGGCCCATGGGGCCCCGATGGCGTTCCGGCGCGGGCTTCTGTTCGGCCTGCGTGGTATTGTCGCCCGCGGCCTGGGCATGGGCGGCCTGCAGCACGCCTGCGCCCCCGGTAGCCAGGGCCAGCGACAGAGCGATCGTACGAAGGGCGTTCTTGGTCATTGCATTACTCCTTGTCGACACCGCATCGGACTGCGGCGGTGAGGGCATTCTTGTTCCAGACCCGTTTCGGACCGGTTGCGGGGCGGGGCCCATCTGTTTCAACCGATTTCAGGCAGCTTGCGGGTCCTGCCCCGCCACGCGAACATTCCCCCATGGAAAAATCCGCCATCAAACTGCTCGTGGTCGATGACGACCCGGCTCTGCGCCAGCTCCTGGCCGACTACCTGAACAAGCAGGGCTACGACACGCTGCTGGCGCCGGACGCCACCGACCTGGAAGCGCGCATCACCCGCTACGCGCCCGCCCTGCTGGTGCTCGACCGCATGCTGCCGGGCGGCGACGGCGCGGAAGCCTGCCGCCGCCTGCGCGAACGCGGCGAGGACCTGCCCGTGATCCTGCTGACCGCGCGCGACGAGACGGTGGACCGCATCATCGGCCTGGAATCCGGCGCCGACGACTACCTGGGCAAGCCCTTCGATCCGCGCGAGCTGCTCGCCCGCATCGAGGCGGTGCTGCGGCGCAAGAGCGGCCCCTCGGCGCTGGTCAAGGACGCCCCGGTCTCGTTCGGCCCCTTCATCTTCGACGCCAAGGCCCGCACCCTGCATCGCGGAGCCGAGCAGGTACGCCTGACCGGCGGCGAATTCAACTTGCTGGAGGCCCTGCTGCGCAACGCGGGCAAGCCGCTTTCGCGCGAGAGGCTGCTGGCCCTGGCGCGCGACGACGAGGCCGGCGAGCGCAACGACCGCGCCATCGACATCGCCATCCTGCGCCTGCGCCGCGCCATCGAGGACGACCCCAAGCAGCCGAAATGGATCCAGACCGTCTGGGGCATCGGCTATCGGTTCTCTCCCCTGGCCCCGAACGACGATCCGGCGCCGGCCTCGCCGTCCCTGCCATGAACGCACCCGCGCGCCGAGGCTGGGCGGGCCGCCTGGTGCCGCGCTCGCTGCGCGCGCGCCTCGTCCTGCTGATCCTGGGCGCGGTGCTGGTCGCGCAGGCCACGACCTTCCTGGCCATCGAGCACTACCGCCGCAACGTCCTCGAGAACGTCACCCCGGACCTCATGGCGACCACGATACGCACCCTGCGCGCGTCCATCGCGCAGATCGACGAGAGCGAGCGCGCCGCCTTCGTCGCGGCGGCCTCCCAGGGCGAGTGGCGGCTGGTCTCCCGCCCCATCCCGCCCCGGCCCCGGCCGGGCGAGCCCCCACGGCGGGAAGGCCGCCCGGCCCACCCCCGGTTCGAACCGCTGCCTGGGGGCCGCATGCCGCCCGACTACCGGTCCGGCGAATTCCGCTTCGGCCCCGAGCGCCGCGGCCCGCGCGAGGCCCCGCGCTGGGCCGACGACGACCCCCGCCACGCCATGCGGGGCCTGATCCAGCGCCTGAACGCCCAGTTGGCGGACGGCTCGCGGGTAGCGCTGTCCCGCGGCCCCGAACCCGCCCTGTTCATCTCCCTCACGCCCGGCCTGGGCAATGACGACGAACCGCTCATGCGGTCCTGGCTGGTCATCTCGCTCGAACGCATCAGCCCGCCCGTCAAGACGCCCCTGATCGTCATGTGGCTGGGCGGGGTCGGCGCGATCCTGCTGCTGGCCGCCTGGTTCTCCTGGCACATCACGCGCCCCATCACCTCGCTCGCCCATGCCGCCGATCGCCTCGCGGCCGGCAAGCCGGAGCGGGTGGAACCGGCCGGCCCGCACGAGACCCAGGTCCTGGGCGAACGCTTCAACGCCATGCTCGATGCGCTGAACGAGTCCGACAAGGTGCGCCGCACGCTGCTGGCCGGCCTGCCGCACGACCTCAAGGGCCCGCTGTCCAGGATGCGCCTGCGCACCGAGATGGTCGACGATCCGGCGCTCAAGGACGGCCTGCGGCAGGACGCCGAGGACATGCAGCACATCGTCGACCAGTTCATCGGCTTCGTGCGCGGCACCGACCGCGCCACCTACCATTTCACCCCCATCGACCTGGGCGACTGGCTGCGGGAACGGATCCACGCCTGGCAAGGCACCGGCAGCCAGATCGACTATCCGTCCCCCCCCACCGGCGAGATCGTGGTCAACGCCGACGCCGTCGCGCTGGCGCGGCTGGTCGACAACCTGATCCAGAACGCCATGCAGCACGGCGCCCCGCCCCTGGAGATCACCCTGGAAGCCCGCTCCGGCGAGGCCCGCCTGGGCGTGCGCGACCATGGCCCGGGCATCAGCCCCGACCGCTACGAAGACGCCCTGCGCCCCTTCTCCCGCCTGGACCCCGCCCGCAGCCGCACCGGCAACGTCGGCCTGGGCCTCGCCCTGGTCGACGCCATCGCCCGCGCCCACGGTGGCCGGATCGTCCTGGAAACCCCGGCAGGCGGCGGCCTGCGGGTCATCGCGGCTATCCCCCTCCCCCCCTGACCCCACCCCGCCAGCCGGACCTCCCTCAGGCACTGCGGATCCGCTCCGCCGGTCCGCCAGTGCCGCCCCAAGGC
Organism: Pigmentiphaga daeguensis; assembly: GCF_039523035.1. Classification (NCBI taxonomy): domain Bacteria; kingdom Pseudomonadati; phylum Pseudomonadota; class Betaproteobacteria; order Burkholderiales; family Alcaligenaceae; genus Pigmentiphaga; species Pigmentiphaga daeguensis. Next base: position 70,015 of record NZ_BAAAEN010000019.1, read on the forward strand.
GGGTCCCGGCCCCCTTGGGGGGCTGCCGCGCAGCGGCCGGGGGCTCACCATGTCGGGCGCGCGCGGCGCGTAGGGGGACCAGCGTTATGGCAAAATCGAAGCAAGGACCAGTTCGTCCACCCCTATTTCCAATGACCACACCGAACAAACCCGCTCCCGCTCCAGCCACCAATTTCCTGCGCAATATCGTCGAGGCCGACCTGGCCGCCGGGCGCTATGCCGAGAAACACTGGGCCGGCCACCCCGGCCCGGCGTCGGACCTGGCCGGCGCTCCGCTGGATCCGGCCCGCATCCGCACGCGCTTTCCGCCCGAGCCGAACGGCTACCTGCACATCGGCCATGCCAAGAGCATCGCCCTGAACTTCGGCCTCGCCCGCGACTATGGCGGCGTCTGCCACCTGCGGCTGGACGACACCAATCCCGAGAAGGAAGAACAGCGCTACGTCGACGCCATCGTCGATGCCGTGCGCTGGCTGGGCTACGACTGGACGGCGTTCGGCACCGAGCACTACTACCACGCCAGCGACTACTTCGACTTCATGTACGAGGCGGCCGAGGCGTTGATCATGGCCGGCCACGCCTACGTGGACGAACAAAGCCCCGAGGAAATCCGCGCCATGCGCGGCACGCTGACCGAAGCCGGCACCGATTCGCCGTGGCGCAGCCGCCCGCCCGAGGAGTCCGTCGCCCGCCTGCGCGAGATGCGCGACGGCAAGCATCCCGACGGCTCGATGGCCCTGCGGGCGAAGATCGACATGGCTTCGCCCAACATGAACCTGCGCGACCCGGTGCTGTACCGGATCCGCCATGCCACGCACCATCGCACGGGCGACAAGTGGTGCATCTACCCGATGTACACCTACGCCCATCCCATCGAGGATGCGCTGGAAGGCATCACCCACAGCATCTGCACGCTGGAATTCGAAGACCAGCGGCCGTTCTACGACTGGCTGCTGAACAACCTGCGCGAGCTGGGCCTGCTGGAGGCGCCCCTGCCCCACCAGCACGAGTTCGCGCGGCTGAACCTGACCTACATCATCACCAGCAAGCGCAAGCTGCTGCAACTGGTCAACGACGGCCACGTCAGCGGCTGGGACGACCCGCGCATGCCCACCATCCTGGGCCTGCGCCGGCGCGGCTATACCCCCGAGGCCATCCAGCTGCTGTGCGAGCGCACCGGCGCCTCGAAGTCGGACTCCTGGATCGACTATTCGCTGCTGGAGCAGGCGCTGCGCGACGACCTGGACCCCAAGGCGCCGCGTACCGTGGCGGTGCTGCGCCCGCTCAAGCTGGTCATCACCAACTATCCGGAAGGCCAAACCGAGGAATGCTCGGCCCCCCGCCATCCCCACCATCCGGAAATGGGCAAGCGGACCTTCCCGTTCGGGCGCGAACTCTGGATCGAGCAGGAGGACTTCGAGGAAACCCCGCCCAAGGGCTTCTTCCGCCTGTTCCCCGGCAACATGGTGCGGCTCAAGTACGGCTACGTGGTCAAGTGCACCGGCTTCGTCAAGGACGAGGCCGGCAAGGTGGTCGAGGTCCAGGCCGAATACCTGCCCGACACCAAGAGCGGCACGCCCGGCGCGGACAGCGTCAAGGTCAAGGGCAACATCACCTGGCTGCACGCCCCCACGGCCGTGCCCGCCGAGATCCGCCTGTACGACCGCCTGTTCACCGAACCCAATCCCAGCGCCGGCGGCAAGGATTTCATCGAGTACCTGAACCCCAACTCGGTCGAGACCATCCAGGGCTACCTGGAACCCGGCACCGACGGCACGCCGGGCACTTCCTACCAGTTCGAACGCTTCGGCTACTTCGTCGCCGACCGCGAAGACTCGTCCACCCTGGCCCCGGTCTTCAACCGCACCACCACGCTCCGCGACACCTGGAAGTAGTCGTCCCCCCCTACGCGCTGACGCGCGCAAGGAAAGCCCACCCCCTACGCCCTCCGGGCGCCCCCTCAAGGGGGCGATGCGGGTGGACCGGCAAAGCCGGATCCACCGCATCCTGCGGTCTAGAGTTTTTATCTTGGATTGGGGTACCTGTGCTTCGCTGGCTGCCAGCGGTAGCAGCGGTGCATCAAACCAAGAAAGCCGCACTAGACCCAGGAAACCGCGGATCTGGCTCCGCCAGTCCGCTGGTTTCGCCCCCTGGGGGGCGCCCGAAGGGCGTAGGGGGGGGACCTCCCTAGCCCCGGCGTGGGCGTTAGCGGTTGTGTCGGTGGGGCCGACACAACCGCTAACGCCCACGCCGGGGCGCCTACCGGTAGAATCTGCATTTTGCGCATTTGCGCCGTCCGGCGCCGCCCATGGAAGCCAGTCCCGTACTTGATATCAAGAGCACCTCGCTCTACGCCATCCGCGTGGTGTTGCATTCTTCCGACCTCCAGGCCGTGCTGGCCGCGCTGGACCAGCGGATGGAGGAGGCAGCCGGCTTCTTCGAAGACGAACCGGTGGTCATCGACGCCTCTCGGCTGACCGAACCGCTCGACTGGAACCAATTGGCCGAGGCCCTGAAGCGGCACGGCTTGCCGACCATAGGCATCATGGCTCCGGCGGATCTGGCCGAATCGGCGCGCCAGGCCGGCCTGGCCCTGTTGTCGCTGCCCGCCGCGCCGGCCCGGTCGCCCGCGCCCGAGCCCGAGGCCGCCGCCGAGCCGGAACCCGCGCCAGCCGCCCAGGCGCCGGCTCCCGCCCCCAGCCAGCCGGAAACGCCGCCCGCCACCGAAACCGTGGCCGAGCAGCCGCCCGCGGCGCCGCATGCCGTGCCGACCATGGTCATCGACAAGCCCCTGCGCTCGGGCCAGCGGGTCTACGCCCGCCATGCCGACCTGATCGTCAAGGGCGTGGTCAGCCACGGCGCCGAGGTCATCGCCGACGGCAACATCCATGTCTACGGCCCGCTGCGCGGCAAGGCCATGGCCGGCGCCCGCGGCGACACCAAGGCACGCATCTATACCACCCGGCTCGAAGCCGAGCTGGTCGCCGTCGCCGGCGTGTACCGCACGCTGACCACGGCGCTTTCCCCCGACATCCAGGACAAACCGGCATTGATCCGCCTCGACGGCGAGAAATTGCTGGTCGAACCGTTGCCCATCTAACTCATAAGGACCCACTCCCCATGGCACGTATCGTTGTCGTGACTTCAGGCAAAGGCGGCGTCGGCAAGACCACCACCAGCGCCAGTTTCGCTGCAGGGCTGGCGCTGCGCGGCCACAAGACGGCAGTCATCGATTTCGACGTCGGCCTGCGCAACCTCGATCTCATCATGGGTTGCGAGCGCCGCGTGGTCTACGACCTGATCAACGTCATCCAGGGCGAAGCCACCCTGAACCAGGCCCTGATCCGCGACAAGCAGCTCGACAACCTCTACATCCTGCCGGCCTCGCAAACGCGCGACAAGGATGCCCTGACGCAGGAAGGGGTCGAGAAGGTCATGGAAGGGCTGAAGGAAATGGACTTCGCCTACATCGTCTGCGATTCGCCCGCGGGCATCGAATCGGGCGCGCTGATGGCGGCCTACTTCGCCGACGACGCGCTGGTCGTGACCAACCCGGAAGTCTCGTCGGTGCGCGATTCGGACCGCATCCTGGGCATCCTGTCGGCCAAGTCGCGCCGCGCCGTCAACAGCGAGGAACCGGTCAAGGAACACCTGCTCCTGACGCGCTACAACGCCAAGCGCGTGGCCGACGGCGAAATGCTGTCGCTCAAGGACGTCGAGGACATCCTGCGCATCAAGCTGATCGGCGTCATTCCCGAATCCGAAGACGTGCTGCAAGCCTCGAACCAGGGCCTGCCCGCCATCCACCTGAAGGGTACCTCGGTGGCCGAAGCCTACCAGGACGTCGTCGCCCGCTACCTGGGCGAGGACAAACCGCTGCGTTTCGTCGATTACGAAAAGCCCGGCCTGTTCAAGCGTCTGTTCGGAGGGAAATAATCGATGTCGCTGCTCTCCTTTTTCCTAGGACAGAAAAAGCCGCCGTCGGCCGGTGTCGCCAAGGAACGGTTGCAGATCATTCTTGCCCACGAACGATCGGGCTCCGGCGCCTCGGCCGATTACCTGCCGCAATTGCAGAAGGAGCTGGTGGCCGTCATCTCGAAGTACGTCAAGATCAATCCGGACGACATCAAGGTGAACCTGGAGCGCCAGGACACGCTGGAAGTGCTGGAAGTCAAGATCGAGATGCCTTCGGCGACCTGATGCCGCCCGGCTCGCGCGGCCCCGGCGTCCCCGCGCCGGCGGCCCGCCAGAATGCCTCGGCCGCGGCGGGTTCGGCCGCGCCGCGGCGGTACAGGCGGATGTCCAGCTCGATGCGCCAGGACGGTTCCCCCGCCTCCATCAGTTTTCCCTCGCCCAGTTCGTCGCGGACCAGACTGGCCGGCAGCCAGGCGACGCCACGGCCGCTGCGCGCCATCGATTGCAGCACCGTCGCCAGGTGCGCCGTCACCGCCACATCCGCCCGCAACCGTGCCAGCGCGGCTCCATGCACGGCCCGGACGATGCGCCCCAGGCCCGATTCCGCGCTGTACGCCAGGATGGGCACGCGCTTGCCCGACGTCCCGCCCAGCACGAAACGCGGCCGGCCTTGCCGGTCCGGCGCGCAAACCGGCAGCAGCACGTCGTCGCCCACCTTGATGGACGGATAGGCCGAGGCGTCCAGCCGGGCCGGGGCCTGCTCGTGCGCGTGGCACAGGAAGAACTGCGCCCGCCCCTGGGTCATCAGCGCCTCGCATTGCTGGGCGACGTCCGACACCAGCTGTATGGGCCCCAGGCTCAGGCCGGACTCCAGGCCACGCAGCCAGTCGGGCAGGAAGGTCAGCGACAGGGCATGCGTGGCCGCGAAGCGCAGCGTGGCCGAGCTGGCCTGCGCCACCCGGCGGGCCTCGTCGGGGATGCGCTCCACGCGCGCCAGCATGTCCTGGGCCGTGGTCCGGAACCACAGCCCCGTCTCCGTCAGGGTGACGGGATGCGTGGCCCGGTCGAACAGCGTCACGCCCAGCCATTCCTCCAGCATGCGTATGCGGCGGCTGAAGGCCGGCTGCGTCATGTGCCGCAGCTCGGCCGCGCGCGAGAAGTTGCCGCACTCGGCCAGGACCAGGAAATCTTCCAGCCAGATCAGGTTCATGGCCGATGCTTACAGAGCATGGAAAAAGAGAAAACTAGCATTGGCCGCCCGATGCGGCAAACGGCATGATACGTCCATGCAGCCGGCCTTCCGCCCGGCCCTCCTGGAGTTTCCATGTCCGTGCGCATTCTCGAAATCCGCGAAGTCACCAAGCCCATTTCCTCGCCCATCCGCAACGCCTACATCGACTTCACGAAGATGACCAGCAGCCTCGTGGCCGTGGTCACCGACGCGGTGCGCGACGGCAAGCGCGTGATCGGCTACGGCTTCAATTCCAACGGCCGCTACGGCCAGGGCGGGCTGATCCGCGAACGCTTCGCGCCCCGCATCCTCGAAGCCGACCCGAAGTCGCTGCTGAACGATGCCGGCACCAACCTGGACCCGCACCGCGTCTGGGCCGCCGCGATGTCCAACGAGAAACCCGGCGGCCACGGCGAACGCTCGGTGGCCGTGGGCACGATAGACATGGCCGTCTGGGACGCCGTCGCCAAGATCGAAGGCAAGCCCCTGTTCCGCCTGCTGGCTGAACGCCATGGCGTGACGGCCGATCCGCGCGTGTTCGTCTACGCCGCGGGCGGCTACTACTACCCCGGCAAGGATTTGTCGGCCCTGCGCGCCGAGATGCGTTCATACCTCGACCGCGGCTACAACGTGGTCAAGATGAAGATAGGCGGCGCCTCCATCGACGAGGACCGCCGGCGCATCGAGGCGGCATTGGCCGAGATCGAGGGCCGCGGGCAACTGGCGGTGGACGCCAACGGGCGCTTCGACCTGGACACCGCCATCGCCTACGCGAAGATGCTGCGCGACTACCCCCTGTTCTGGTACGAAGAGGCCGGCGATCCGCTGGACTACGCCTTGCAGGCCGCGCTGGCCGAATACTACCCGGGCCCCATGGCCACCGGCGAGAACCTGTTCAGCCACCAGGACGCCCGCAACCTGATCCGCTACGGCGGCATGCGGCCGGACCGCGACTGGCTGCAGTTCGATTGCGCGCTGTCCTACGGCCTGGTCGAATACGAGCGCACGCTGCAAGTGCTGCGCACGCACGGCTGGTCGCCCCGCCGCTGCATCCCCCACGGCGGGCACCAGATGTCGCTGAACATCGCCGCCGGCCTGGGCCTGGGCGGCAACGAAAGCTATCCGGACCTGTTCCAACCCTACGGCGGCTTCCCCGACGGCGTCCGGGTCCAGGACGGACACATCGTCATGCCCGAGCTGCCGGGCATCGGCTTCGAGGGCAAGAGCGACCTGTACGCGGAAATGCGGCGGCTGGCGGAGTAGATCCGCCAGTCCGCTCCTTGCGTTTACAGATCGCCCTCAGTGATCGACGTGCTCTTGCCCGAGGAAGACTTGACGGAGATCGTCGTGACGCCCTTGTCCGAAGTGGCGATGGTCGTATCGACGGTCTCGGCGTCGGTCTTGGCGCGCAGGCCGCCGCTGATCAGCTCGCCGAAAGCGATCCGGGCCACGACCGGCGAAGTCAACGACACCCGGTAGTCGAACTCGCCCAGCGGCGAGCGGGAACCCTTGGCCCGGTAGTCGACCTTGGTCATCGTGTCGGTGTCCGTGGCATGGTCGGTGCTGAATTCGGAGGCATACTCGCTGATCTCCATCGACACGCCGCTCTCGGTCAGCTTGACCGCGCCCGAGATCTTCAGGGTGCTCGTGCCGTCGTCGGTGTCCGGAGCGCCACCGGGCGTGGTAGCCGCCTTCAGCACGAAATCGCCGTCCAGCGTAGTGTCGTCGTCCACTTTCATGCCGCGGAACGGAAACGTCATCGTCGCCGCGGCCGGCTCGTCGTTATCGAAGATGTCGCCGCTGACGTCGCTGAACGTGACGGTCGTCTTGCCAGTCAGCACCACGTCATCGTCATCGCACCGGTCGAACTGGATGTCGACCTTGTCGCCGTTGCCCGGGATGGGGCCGCTACTGGCCCGAGTAAGCGTGGCCGTATAGGTGCCGCCGTCGTCACAAGGCTGGGGACCGCTCGGCGCACCATCGTCCAGGAAGCTGAGCGCCTGGCCGGCTGCGGATATCGTAACCTGCGGCACGCCCAGGCTGATACCTATCACATCGAAGGCGAGCTCCTGGAGCTGCTTCTCGGAATAGGTAGGCTTGGCGGGATCGTCGCTGCCGCCACAGGCGGCCAGCAGTGCCAGCGCGACAGCGGCGCCGGTGGTTTTCAGGACATGGTGCATCGGGATTCCCCCTGGGTGTTTTCTTGGAATGGCTTGATGCCATCTGCATCCTAGGAGGCGTACGTTCTTACGACAATCCTCCAAATTGAGGAATTCCCGTTCGCTGAAATGTTCCTGGCGGGGATAGACATCTCATCCGCGAGCCGGCGCAAATGGCAGGAGCGAATGCTTACTCTTTTCGGAGCTGGCCTGGTAAGGTGATGGAAACACGAAGCCCTCCCAGATCCGGGGAGCGCGAGAAACCGATCACGCCCCGATAGGCCTCGACCAGATCCCGGGCGATCGCCAGCCCGAAACCGGTACCCGGGCGGGACTCGTCCCAGCGGCGGCCCCGCTCGATGCGCAGGGCCTCGTCCTCGGGCAACCCCGGGCCGTCGTCCTCGATGACCAGCGTCCAGTCCCGCTCGCCGGCCTGGCGGGCCACCAGCCGGATCTGGCTGTGGGCCCACTTGCGCGCGTTGTCCAGCAGGTTGCCGAGTATCTCCATCAGGTCGCCCTCGTCTCCCGCGAAGCAGAGCCCCTTGGCGACGTCGGCGTCCCAGTCCAGCGACTGCGCGCCGGGCAACGTCTGCAGCGCGCGCAGGGTCTTGTTCACGGCGTCGCCGACCGGCGTCGAACGATACCCGAGCGCGGCCGCCATGCCGGCGCGAGCGCGCGCCAGCGTGCGGTCGACCTGGCGCCGCATGGCGCCGACCTGCTCGTCGATCTCGTCCGCCAGCGCTGCCTGCCCGCCGTCGCGGGCGCGGCGTGCCGCCGCCGCCATGACGGCCAGCGGCGTCTTCAACCCATGCGCCAGGTCGCCTGCCTGGGTGCGTGCACGTTCGAGCGAAGCGTCATGGAACGCCAGCAACCGGTTCAGTTCATCCACCACCGGCTGGACTTCGTCAGGCACGCCGCGCGGCAGCTCGCGGCCATGTCCGCTGCGCACCGCCTGCAGGTGGGCCTGCAGGTCGCGGAAGGGGCGCAGCGCCAGATGGATGAACCCCGCCATGGCGATGATGAGAAGCAGGCCCAGTCCGACCAGCGAAGGAACCAGCAGGCTCAGGAACGAACGGCGCTCGGCCTGCAGGTCGGCACGGTCCAGCGCCACCAGCAAGTGGACCCGCGCATCGGTGGCTGTATCGTCCAGGACGATGGTGCGTTCGATCGACAACAGGCGCGAATGCTCCGGACCGTCGATCCAGCGCGCGCGCAAGGGGCGCCCTGGCGGCGTATCGATAGTGGGCAGCGCCTCGTCCCATAGCGAACGCGAACGCAGCTGCTGGCGCCGGGGCCCGTCGATCTGCCAGTACAGGCCGCCATAAGGCTGCTCGAAGCGCGGATCGCTCGGGGCCGCCTCCAGGCCCATCGTTCCGTCGCCTTCCAGGCGGACTTGCGCGGCCAGCGCCTTCAGGTACAGGGCCAGCTCGGCGACCGCGCGCCGCTCCATCTGGCGGTCGAAGATCAGCGTGAGCCCGACGCCCCCCGCCGCCAGCGCCAGCAGGATCATCAGCGCCGCGGCGCACCCCAGCCGGACCAGCAGCGAACGGCGACTCATCGGGCGTCGTCGGGAATCAGATAGCCGTGGCCCCGCCGCGTCTCGATCAGGTCGACCCCCAGCTTGCGGCGCAGCCGGGCGACCAGCGCCTCGATGGCATTGGTGTCCCGGTCGCTGCCGGTTTCGTAGATGTGCTCGATCAGCTCGCTCTGCGACAGCACGCGGCCCGGGTGGTGCAGGAAATAGGCCAGCAGCCGGTATTCCAGCGAAGACAGCGTCATCGCGGACCCATGCACGGTAACCAGCCGGGTCCGGGTGTCGATTTCCACGGGCCCGGCGCGCAGTATGGCCGACGATTGGCCCGCCGCGCGCCGCGTGATCGCGCGCAGCCGGGCCAGCATTTCTTCCATCTGGAAGGGCTTGGCCAGGTAGTCGTCGGCGCCGGCGTCGATGCCCTCGACCTTGTCGCGCCAGCCGTCGCGCGCCGTGAGGATCAGTACCGGGGTGGCGATGTCCGCCGCGCGCAGCCGTTTCAGGACGGTCAATCCGTCCAGCTTGGGCAGGCCCAGGTCGAGCACGATGGCATCGTAGTCTTCGGTGCCGGCCCGGAACCACGCGGTTTCGCCGTCGGCCGCCTCGTCCACGGCATAGTGCGCGCGCTCCAGCCCGGTACGGATATCGGCCGCGATGCGCGGCTCGTCTTCGACTACCAGTATGCGCATGTCTACTTGATCTTCAGGATTTCCAGGGTGCGGGCATCGATTTCGAGCTTTTTGCGCCGGCCGCTGGGTGGCAGGACCTTGACTTCGTAGACCCAGATTCCATCTTCGCGGTCGAGCTCGATCTCAATGATATCGCCGGGCACCTTGTCGCGCACCACGCCCAGCACATCGGACAGCGGGCGGATCTCGCCATGCACCAGCGCTTCGCGCGCGCAGTCCTGATCCCGCCTGCAGCGGTCGTCGCGGGCCAGGGCCGGAGCCATGGCGCAGGAGAGCGCCGCCGCGAGCAGGATCGCGGACAGGCGGGGGGAACGGCTGGATATTGCAGACATGGGCGGCACACTAACAGTCGCTGGCTGATAAAACGCTGACATCGGCGGTCAGGAACGCGAGGCGGGGGATGGCTATTCTGCCAGCCATGGACAACCCGCCAACACCAACGAGGAACACCATGCGCCTGCTGCCCGCTCTGACCATCGCCCTTGCCGCCACCGCCTCCTACGCCACCGCCGCCCAGGCCGCCGACAAGTGCGCCTATGTGCCCCACGACCGCTGGGTTCCCATCGACCAGGCCATACGCAAGGCCGAATCGCTGGGCTACGAAGTGCGCGAGGTCGAACGGGACGACGGCTGCTGGGAAGTCGAAGGCTTCGACAAGAACGGCGCCAAGATCAAACTGTACCTGGATCCGGCCACGGGCGAGGTGGTCAAGCCCTCGGACTGGCTGCCCCGCAGGAGCCGCCAATGATGGCCTCCCCTTCTGTCTGCCGCACGATAGCCTCGAGGAAAAATGCCGTGAACCAGCCCGCGTTCTCCGACAGCAGCGACGCCAGCCTGTTCGACGTCCAGCATGCTCCCGGCACCATCGGCGCCGACGCCGTCCTGCGCGGCCGGATCGAGTCGGCGCTGGCCGACCTCGGCCGGGCGCGCGAGGAATGCTTCGGCTACGCGGCCTATGGCGCGGTGGTGGCGGGGCTCAAGCGCGACTTCGCCATTCCGTCGTACCTACCGTGGACGGACATCTGGAACTGGCCCGCCGATCGGGCCGACGAAATCCTGAACTACCTGCACGGCCGCCACGCCGAGACCCTGGGACGGCCGGCGCAGCGGCGTTCAGCGTAAGGCGTAGTGCACCATGCGCGCCAGCGGCGGCTCGATGCCGTTCAGCACGCGAGCGGGCAGGTTCAGCGGCTTGAGGAACATCTTCACGCTCATGTCGGCGCTGACGTTGCGCTGGACCAGGCGCCGCGCATCGGCATTGATGCGATCGATCCATGCCTTGTCGTTCGCATGCTCGGGATGGCGATGGTTCAACACATGGCGGATGGCGCATTCGGCGTCGTCGTTGCGTATCTCCAGCAACCGCCGCACCAGCGCGCCCAGCACCTTCACGCGGCCATTGCCTTCCAGCGTGTTGTAGCGGTTGAAATAAAGATAGAAGTACTTGTAGTGGCGGACCTCATCCGTCCGGATGTTGGTGGTCAACTCGCGCAGCACGGGTTCGGGCGCGTACTCGGCCAGGCTGCGATACAGCGTGGCGGTACCCATTTCGACCACGCAGCGCGCGGCCAGCTCGAGGGCGCGCGTGGGTTCGAACTCCTCCAGCGTGCAACGCTTGGAATACTCGCCGAAGAAGCTGTCGAACGCCGCCTGCCAGTCGAAATCGGGCCAGACGTGTTCGATGTAGGCGCGCAGCGCGCGGCCGTGCTGCAGCTCTTCCTGCTCCCAGTGCTGGCCGAGCCAGGTCGCCACATCCTGGTCGTCCCGGTAGTAGTTCACCAGGTTGCGGGTATAGAGGTCGGAACCGCTTTCTATGAACGAAGCGCTGCACAGCAGGTAGAACAGCGTATCGTCGTCCCGCACCAGGCTCCGCTCGATGCGGTTCAGGTCGATATCCTCGAGCCGCCAAGGCATTTCCGTTGCAACAGCGTCCACCGAAAAATCTCCGAAGTTCGCAGTTCATCCTTGCAGCATAAGCCGAATCCGCCCTTGATTCGAGTCCCGACAGGCTTCCGGATGCATCCGCCCGGGGTTACTTTGTGTAATGCTTGTCGAGTTCGTTCACAGACAGTCCGGGGCGAATCTGTCACTGTTAACCCAAGCTGCGGCGCGACGGTCGATGCCGCCAGTACACGACTACGTACTATAGGGAGTCACTCATGAACAAGAATCTCATTGCCAAGCTGATGATCGGTGCTGCCATGGTGGTCTCGGCAGCGGGATGTGCCAGCTGGGACAGCATGTCCAGCCGGCAGAAGAGCACCGTGGTCGGTGCCGGCGTCGGCGGCGTGGCCGGTGCGGCGGTGACTGGCGGCGGCATTCTCGGCACGGTGGGCGGCGCGGCCATCGGTGGCGTGGTCGGCGACCAGATCGGCAAGCGCCGCTGATCCCGGGCCGGCTTCGGCCGGCCGCTTCCAGGCACGACAGCCCCGGCTCCTCGCGGAGATCCGGGGCTGTTGCTTTTATACGACAAGATGTATCAGGGTGGCGTGGCGCCTATTCCGGGAGGATGTTGGCCGCCTTCACGACCTCCCGCCACTTGGCCAATTCCGCCTTCGACAGCTCGCCCAGCGCCTGTGCGCTCATCGCGCGCGGCGTCATGCCTTGCTTGAGCAGGGTGCCGCGCACGTCGTCGTTCTCGAGCAGCCGGTTGAAGGCGCCGTTGTAGCGCGCGACCAGTTCGCCCTTCATGCCCTTGGGGCCCCATACCGCGTACCATGCGTCCGCGTCGTAGCGAGGCAGTCCCACGGCCGCCAGCGGAGGCACCGCGGGGTAGGCAGGATCCTGCTCGCGGCGGGACGCGCCCAGGATGACCAGGCGCTTCTCCTGCTGCATGGGCACGGCGACGTGCATGGGCTGGAACATGGCCTTGATGTGGCCGGCCAGCAGGTCGGTCGTGGCGCCGGCCGAACCCTTGTAGGGCACGTGCACCATGTTCAGCCCGAGCTGGGAGACGAGCATCTCCATGCACAGGTGGTGGAAGGTTCCCTTGCCGGGCGAACCGTAGTTGACCGTGCCGGGATGCCGCCGGACATACTCGATGAACTGGGCCAGCGTCGTCACGCCCAGCGACGGATGCACGCACAGCGCGAAGTTGGTCGACCCCAGCATGGCGATGGGCGTGAAGCTGTCGATGACGTCGAACGGCACCGAGGAATAGACCAGCGGCAGCGTGAGCGCCGTGTTCGTGCTGAACGCGATCGTATGGCCGTCGGGCGCGGCCTTGGCGACGGCGCTCAGGCCGATGATGCCGGAGGCGCCCGGCTTGTTCTCGACCACGAAGGTGCGGCCGGTCTGCTCGGCCAGGCGGGGCGAGAACAACCGTGCGCACAGGTCGGGCGTGGTGCCCGGCGTGAAAGGCACCACCACCTGGACGATCTTGTCCGCCAGGCCCAGGTCGTCTCCGGCGGCGACCAGGCGGCCCGGCACGAACGCGCCCGCCGCCAGCGTGGCGATGAACGCCCGGCGTCCGGAAAGGTTTGCGGAATCCTGCATGCTTGTCTCCTCGTTCTGTGTTCGGGATCGTGGCGCCGGCAGCCGCCGGCTATTGGATTTCGTTGGCCCGTCGCACGCTGGCGATCATGGACGAGTTGATCAGGTACTGGCGGTGGGCGTCGGGGTTTGCCACCGTGGCGCGCAATTCGTCCAGGCGTTCGCGGCGAACCTTGGCATCGCGCTCTTCCAACAGGCGCTTGTTGCGTATGGTGATGGCCTGCACGTATTCCACGTTCACCGTCCGGCGCTGGCGATGGTAGCGGTCGAGCAGGTCGTCGGGCGCGCCGTGCAGCATGACCTCGGCCAGCTTGCCGGTCAGGTTCATCGCATCGTGTATGCCGCTGTTCAGCCCCATGCCCCCCAGCGGATTGTTCACGTGGGCGGCGTCGCCGGCCAGGAACACCCGGCGGTCGCGGAAATCCTTGGCGACCCGCTGGTGGACGCGATAGACGCTCTTGTAGGGAATGTCGTAGTCCTGGTCCGGAGACAGGAAGCCCTTGATCTTGCCCTGCACGAAATCCGGCGCCAGCACCTCGGCTTCGTCCATGCCGGGGGCGATCGGGAACGCGATACGCCAGATCGGCGGCGGCCCGTCGTGGGGCTGGATGAAGATCGCGCTCCATTCGTCCGGATCGGCGATGTAGGCGTTGCCGGTATAGCCTTGCTGGCGCAGGTCGTAGCGCGTGGCGAACACCAGGAAACGTTCCGGCCAGGTGAAGCCCTCGAACTCGGTGTCCATGGTCTTGCGCACGATGCTGCGCGCGCCGTCCGCGCCGATGAGGTAGCTGGCGCGGATCTCCTGCCGTCCATCGGGACCGGCCACCTGCACGGTGACGCCGTCGGCGTCCTGCTCATAGCCGGCGCACTGGTGCGCGAACAGCAGGCGCGCGTTGCGGTGTTCGCGCAGCGCCTCGGCCACGATGGCCGACAGCTTGTGCTGTTCCACGTGCAGGCGGAAAGGATACGGCGTCAGGTCGGCGATCATGCCCAGGTCGAACTGGGCCACCAGCCCTTCCTTGCGATCGCGTATCTGCCATTCGGGCACCCGCAGCGCCCGCGACCGCAGCGTTTCGCCTATGCCGAGCGTGTCGAGCATCTCGACCGTGGGCGGATGGAAAGTACCGGCCCGCAGGTCCTGGGGAATGTGGTCCTCGCTTTCCAGGACGACGACGTCCACGCCTTTCTGCGCGAGCGACAGGGCGGCCACCAGGCCCACGGGGCCGGCGCCGGAAATGACGACAGGATGCTGTTGCATGATTCGGTTCTACGATGACTGGAGTGATTCGGATACGGGACAGCCGGTCAATCCCGGCTTTCGCGCCACAAGCCCAGCAGTTCCTGCACCGGACGGTCGGAAAAGCTGAACAGGATCGAGGGTTCCCGCGCCACCAGCCGATGCGCGGTCCAACTGGGGATGACGAAGACGTCGTTGGGCTCGGCCATGAATACGCGATCGTCCAGGACGACCTCGACCCGGCCCTCGAGCACCGTGAACACCGTGCCCGACGAACAGCGATAGGATGCCGTGGAGAAATCCCTGGGCAGCAACTGCGCATAGGCGCCCATGGTCGGCATGGGCGAGCCGCCGGTCAGCGGATCCACGTAGCGCAGCTTGTAGCCCAGGTGCGGATCGGGCGCGCCCGCGGCCTGCATGCCCAGCAGCGACTCGCGGGTGCGCTCGTACGGATAGCAGAACAGCGGCGAGGCGCGGTTGGCCGGCGGCGTCCAATCCACCGGGGCGAGCCCGTTGCCATAGCGCAGCAGGCTGTCTCCCACCGGACGGCGCAGCTCCTGGCGGTCCTCGGACGAGGCCTCGGCGAAGCTGGCGTCCAGCATGGCGACCAGTTGCACGTCCAGTCCGTCGAGCCAGATCATCGGGGCGTCGCTGTCGTTGCCGTGGTCATGCCAGGTCCATGACGGCGTGGTGACGAAATCGCCGCGCCGCATGATGGTCTTCTCGCCCTCGACCGACGTATAGGCGCCGCTGCCTTCCAGGATCAGGCGCATCGCGGCCTGGCTGTGCCGATGGGCGCGCGCCACTTCGCCCGGCAGGATGGCCTGCAGGCCGGCGTACAGCGAGGTCGTGATGGCCGCCTTGCCCCGCAGCCCGGGATTCTCGAGGATGAGCACGCGGCGCTCGGCTTCCTCGGCGGTGATGAGCGAGGTCGCCTCGGTCAGGTAGGGCCGCACCTTGCCGTACGACCAGTGGGCCGGCTGGCAATCGGAACGCGGCGTCCGCGTGACCAGGTTGTGCAGCTGTTCCCACAGCGGCGCGAGATTGTCGGCGCCGATGCGGGCGTAGAACGCCTCGCGTTCGGCCCGCGTTGCCGCGGCTGCCGGTTCTTGCCTGGAATCGTTCATGTGTCTCCTCCGCCCTGCGGCGTCGCCGGCGGCGCTCAGCGCACCGCCACGTCCATCTCGCCCAGACCCTCGATGCGGGCATGCATGACGTCGCCCGGCTGCACCGTGTTCACGCCCTCGGGCGTGCCGGTCATGATGACGTCGCCCGGATACAGGGTGTAGACGTGCGAGGCCACTTCGATCAGTTCGGCGATGCCGGTGATGAGGTCGCGCGTATTGGCGCGCTGGCGGGGCTCGCCGTTGACGTCGATCGAGAAATCCAGATTGCCCGGATCGGCGATCTCGTCCGCCGTCACCAGCCAGGGGCCGAGCACGGTATAGCTGTCCGCCGACTTGCGATAGCTGCGATCCTCGGTACCGCGCACGGTCATGTCCAGGCCGATGCAGTAGCCGGCCACGTAGCCCATGGCGTCGGCGGCCGGAATGTCCTTGCCCTGCTTGCCGATCACCACCGCGAGTTCCACCTCGTGGTCGTTGCGCCTGCCCGGGAAGGCGATGCGCACGCCCTGGCTCGCGCCCACCACCGACTGCGCCGATTTCAGGAACACCCCGAACTTGGCGACCGGGCTCTTGAAGCCTTCGTAGTGGGCGATGTGCACGTTGTTGTGGATCTGGGAATCGGCCAGCGACTCGTCCACGTGGGCATGGTAGTTCAGCGGCGCGGCGATGACCTTGGACGGCGTGGCGACCGGGCTCAGCAGCCGGACGTCGGCCAGGCGCCGCGTGGCGGCGCCGGCCTTGGCGGCCTGGATGGCGGGAATCAGTTCGCCCAACCGTTCGATGAACAGATCGCCGGGCGGCACGGGCCAGGCCAGCGCGGGCAGTTGGTCTTTCACGGACGACACGTCGTAGACGGTGTCTCCTTCCACGAGGCCGATCCGGCCTTCGTCGTAGCGGCAAATCTTCATTTGGTCTCCGGTGCCGCTGGGCGGCGGCCATGAAAAATTTTGAGCACGTTCAATTTTAGGGAAACCGGGGGCCGCTAGTCAAGGCGGATGGATCCGATGGATCGCACATTGCGGACGCTTGCGCATCCCCTTGTTGGGGGATGCAGCGGCACGCACCGCAACCTCATACTCCGCCTATCCACAACATGCGCGGCGGAACCGCGCGATTTCACGGGGGAACCTGACATGAAGAAGCACATCAAGACAGCCGGCTCCGTTCTCGCCCTGGCCATCCTGGCCGCCTGTGGCGGGGGCGATGGGAGTTCGAGCGGTTCGGGAGGGAGCGGCGGCGGGGACGGAGGCGGAAGTGGCGGCGGCACGCCGGCCCCCCTGTACACCAAGCAGCAGATGGAATGGGCCGGCCATGAGAGCTTCTACACCTCGGTAGGCGTCACCCAGATCCCCGGCTTGATTGCCCAGGCGAGCCTGGGTTTCGTCCGCTATGCCGTCGAGCACGACATCACGACGGATTCGGAAGAATGCGACGGCGACTCGCCCGGCACGGTTACCGCCACGTTCACCGATGGCAATGGCAACCACAAGATCGACAACGGCGACAAGGTCACCTTCAAGCTCGTCAACTGCCGTGGCCCGGTCGGGGATGAGCTGGTCGATGGCACGGTCACCATCACCTACAGCAACGTGACCGGCGACCTCCTGGACGGATCGGCATCTTCCGGCGCCACCATGACCATCCCGCTGGCGGACTTCAAGCTGGACGGCAGCGAGACCCTGAACGGGACGGTCGTCATCGACTACGCACGTGACACCAAGGATACGGTGGACGACAGCGACGACACACTTTCGGTCCAGACCACAGCCGATCAACTGGACATCGGCTACTCCCAGGACGGCAAGAGCTACGCCACGCGCATCGAAGACTATTCCAGCGATTACACCTATGGGAGCGAAACCCGGCTGTACACATTCTCGGCCATCGGCTATCGCACCAGCGGAACGGACCCCCTGCTGGGCGCGTTCAACCACACCGTCAAGATGACCACGCCCCTCGTCTATTGGCGTGATCTGGGCGACGGTTCACCCGACGCGGGAGCATTCGAGACGAAAACCCCTGGTGAAACCATCACGACGACGATCGTCTTGACGGACACCGAGGATCTGGTCGAAATCAAGTCGACCTCCGGCCTTTCGTCGAAAATGGATTTCGCCGCCTTCGACGATCTCTGAGCCTTCCCCGCGAGCATCCCCGCGTCTTCCGCTAGCGGCCCGGTTTCCTCCGGGCCGCTTTTCGTCGGAAGCAGGACTTTAGTCCAATGTGCCGCGCCATCGGCGCTGGCAAGATGCCCTCCACTATTTCCATCGGGGGCGGGGAGCGTCATGAAACCGGGACTGAAGACGGCCGGCGCGCTGGCATTGACGGCACTGCTGGGCGCGTGCGGCGGGGGCGGCGGAGCCGAGAGCAAGAACGACACCCCGCCACCGATGACCCAGGGCGAACTGCGCACGTTTTCCAGCAGCGCCTACACCACGGGACTCTTCCTGCCGTATTTCGCGCTGGGCTACGTCAACGCCCTGATCACCCATGTCGGCGACGGCATGCCCGAAGGGCCGCAGCCGTGCGCGGAGGGGAAAGGCAGCCGCACCTCTGTCTACACCGATGCCGACCATGACGGGAAAATCAGCGCCGGCGACTCGTTGGCGATAGACATGACCGATTGCGCCACGCGGGGCCTGGGCGAGGCGCTGAACGGGCAGGTCAGGATCCTGGTGCGGGAAGTCCAGGGCGATCTTGTCGACGGGTTCAACACCTCGGGCGTCTTCACGCTTGAAGCCCCTGACCTGGCGCTCTCGGCCAACGAATCGATCGCCGGCACGCTGCAAGTCCGGTTCGAACAGACCACCCACGACATACCCGAGGACTCGGCCACGCCCGACGACATCGAGGAGATCCTGAACATCAGCCAGTCCGGTGGCGATTTCAAGGTCCGCTACACGGAAGATGGCAAGACCTATGGCAATGCGATCAGCGACTATGCCGCCGAATCGCACTACCTGTACGCCACCGGGACCGAACGCTATACCGCGCTGCAATTCTCCAGCCGCGGGCAAAGCGTCAACGTCGGCGACTTCGAGCAGCGCACGAAGCTGATCGACCCGCTGGTCTTCGTCCATGCCGAAGACGGCGGCGCGCCAGGCCCGATCTCCGGCCGCTTTACCGTGGAGACCCGGGGGGAAACGATCACGACCACGTTCAGCAGCCCAGCCGCGGGCGCTAGCAACGTACTGATCGAATCTTCGTCCGGCGTGCGGTGGAGCGGCTCGTCCGACGACGGCGAGCTTTAAGGCCTGTTCACGCTAGAAGGAGGCTCGCACAGGCCGGGAATGGACCCCTGTCTTCGATCGCTGAAAGCATCGGGGCCCGGCCTGCCTGGGCAGGACCGGGCCCCGGAACACGCCGAAGCGTCCGTTACTTCAGCGGCTTGAACCGCACCCGCTTGGGCTTGGCGCCTTCCTCGCCCAGGCGGCGCTTCTTGTCGGCCTCGTATTCCTGGTAGTTGCCGTCGAAGAACACCACCTGCGAATCGCCCTCGAACGCCAGGATATGCGTGGCGATCCGGTCCAGGAACCAGCGGTCGTGGCTGATCACCATGACGCTGCCGGCAAACTCCAGCAGGGCATCCTCCAGCGCGCGCAGGGTTTCCACGTCCAGGTCGTTGGACGGCTCGTCCAGCAGCAGCAGGTTGCCGCCGGCCAGCAGGGTCTTGGCCAGGTGGAGCCGGCCGCGCTCGCCGCCCGACAGGTTGCCCACGGTCTTGTTCTGGTCGCCGCCCTTGAAGTTGAAGCGGCCCAGGTAGGCGCGCGACGACATCTCGAAGCGCCCCACCGTCAGGATGTCGGCGCCGTCGGCCACGGCGTCGAACACGGTCTTGGTGTCTTCCAGCGCATCGCGCATCTGCTCGACGTAGGCCAGCTTGACGGTCGACCCGCGCACGACTTCACCGCTGTCGGGCTGCTCCTTGCCGGCGATCATGCGGAACAGCGTCGACTTGCCGGCACCGTTGGGGCCGATGATGCCGACGATGGCGCCGGCCGGCACCTTGAAGCTGAGATCGTCGATCAGCAGGCGGTCGCCATAGCCCTTGCTGACGTTCTTGAATTCGATGACCTCGTTGCCCAGGCGCTCGGCCACGGGAATGAAGATCTCGGAGGTCTCGTTGCGCTTCTGGTATTCGTGCGAGCTGAGCTCCTCGAAGCGGGCGATGCGCGCCTTGGACTTGGCCTGGCGCGCCTTGGGGTTCTGGCGCACCCACTCCAGTTCCTTCTTGATGGTCTTCTGGCGGGCGGATTCGTTGGCCTCTTCCTGCTTGAGGCGGTCTTCCTTCTGCTCCAGCCAGGAGCTGTAGTTGCCCTTCCATGGAATGCCGTGACCACGGTCCAGTTCCAGGATCCATTCGGCGGCGTTGTCCAGGAAGTAGCGATCGTGGGTGACCGCGACCACGGTGCCCGGGAACTTCTGCAGGAACTGCTCCAGCCAGTCCACGCTTTCCGCGTCCAGGTGGTTGGTGGGCTCGTCCAGCAGCAGCATGTCGGGCTTGGACAGGAGCAGGCGGCACAACGCCACGCGGCGCTTCTCGCCGCCCGACAGGTGGCCCACCACCGCGTCCCACGGCGGCAGCCGCAGGGCGTCGGCGGCGATTTCGAGCTGGTGCTCGATGTCGTCGTTGCCGCTGCCGCTGCCCGCCGCGATGATGGCCTCGAGCTCGGCCTGCTCGGAGGCCAGCGCGTCGAAGTCGGCATCGGGCTCGGCATAGGCCGCATAAACCTCGTCCAGCCGCTTCTTGGCGGTGAACACGCCTCCCAGCCCGGTCTCGACCGCCTGGCGCACGGTGTGCTCGGGATCGAGCTGCGGCTCCTGGGGCAGGTAGCCGATGCTCAGGTTCGGCATGGGGCGGGCTTCGCCCTCGATGTCCTGGTCCACGCCGGCCATGATCTTGAGCAGCGTGGACTTGCCTGCGCCGTTCAGCCCCAGCACGCCGATCTTGGCGCCCGGGAAGAACGACAGCGAGATGTCGCGCAGGATCTGCCGCTTGGGCGGCACGATCTTGCCGACGCGATTCATGGTGAAAACGTATTGGGCCATGGGTGGACGTACGAAAAGGAAAAAGGGCGCGGGGCCGGCTCGGCCGGCCCCGCTGTGGCGAAGCAGACAGTGTAGGCCGGTTCGCGCGGGAAAGGCGAACCGGCGGCCGCGCTACTCCAGCTTGATGCCGGCCTGCCGGATGATGTCGCGGTTGTTGTCGTACTCGGCGCGGATCAGGCGCGCGAACGCCGCGGCGCTGCCGCCGGTGGGCACGTTGTCGCTGTCGACCAGGCGCGCGCGCAGGTCCGGCTGCGCCAGGGCCTTGTTGATCTCGGCGTTCAGCCGGGCCAGCACCGCCTCGGGCGTGCCCGCCGGCGCGAAGACCCCGAACACCGACATCAGGTTGGCCTTGGGAAAGCCTGCCTCGGCGAAGGTCGGCACGTCGGGCAGGAAATCGATGCGTTCCGGCGCGCCCACGGCCAGCGGCCGCAGCTTGCCGGCCTTGATGTGGCCGTTCAGCACCGGGCCCAGATTGGTGGACAGCAGCTCGAACTGGCCGCCCAGCGCATCGTTCTGCTGCTGGCCGCCGCCCTTGTAGGGAATGTGAGTGATGTCCACGCCGGCCGCGCGCTTGAACTGTTCCAGCGTGATGTGGCCGACCGTGGCCAGGCCCGAGGTGCCCCAGCGCAGCGCGCCCGGGCGGCTGCGCGCCTGCCCGACCACGTCGGCCAGGCTCTTGCCCTGGAACGCCGGCGTGCCCAGCAGCACGACCGGCGAATACATCACGCTGGCGACCGGCGCGATGTCCTTGAACGGATCGTAGTTGACCCGGCCCAGCAACGGGTTCAGCGACAGCGGGCTGATTGAGGAAAATCCGACGGTGTAGCCGTCGGGCGCAGCCTTGGCGACCGCGTCCATGCCCAGCGTGCCGCCGGCGCCGGCCCTGTTTTCGACGATGACGGTCGTGCCGAGCTGGCCGCCGAGCTTGTCGGCCAGGGCGCGCGACACGATGTCGCTGACCCCGCCGGGCGGATAGGCGACGATGATGCGCACGGGCCTGGCGGGCCAGGTCTGGGCCGAGGCGGCGGTGCCGGCCAGCGCCAGCAGGCTGGCGCACAGGGGAAGCAGGATACGGTTCATGGTGGTGGCAAGGGAAGCGGCCGCGACGAAAGCCCCGGATGGCGCGCCGGCGCGGCCCGGCGGACGGCGTCCATTGTAGTGGAGTGCCGCGGCCCGGCCCTTGGTATGCTGTGTCCCAGGACGACTTCCCGTAAACGACGCCATGCTGCCCTTCGACTGGAATTTCCCCTATCCCTCGCAGAAGATGCCGCTGCTGGCGGCCAACGCCGTCAGCACCAGCCAGCCGCTGGCCTCGCAGGCCGGCCTGCGCATGCTGTACGAGGGCGGCAACGCCGTCGATGCCGCGCTGGCGGCCGCCATGGTGCTGACCGTGGTCGAGCCGGTCATGAACGGCATAGGCGGGGACCTGTTCGCCATCCTCTGGCACGAGGGGCGCCTGCACGGCATCAACGCCAGCGGCCGCTCGCCCGCCGCCTGGACCCTGGACCACTTCCGCGGCCGTGCGTCCATGCCGGTCACCGGATGGGATGCCGTCACGGTGCCCGGCCAGGTCGCGGGCTGGCGCGCCCTGTCGGAACGCTTCGGCAAGCTGCCCTTCGAGCAATTGGTGCAGCCCGCCCTGCACTATGCCCGGGAAGGCTTCCAGGTCACCCCGCAGATCGCCCGCCTGTGGGCCCGCCAGGCCCCCAACCTGGCCAAGGAGCCCGGCTTCGCCGAGGCCTTCTTCCGCGACGGCCGCACGCCCAGCGCCGGCGACCGCTGGCGCTTCCCCGAACAGGCCGACACCCTGGCCGACATCGCCCGGACCGGCGGCGACAGCTTCTATCGCGGCGCGCTGGCGCAGAAGATCGTCGACTTCGCGCAGCGCACCGGCGGCACGATGACCCTGGCCGACCTGGCCGCCCATGAAGTGCAATGGGTCGAACCCTTGCGACAGGACTTCCGCGGCTACACCCTGCACGAGATCCCTCCCAGCGGCCAGGGCATCGCCGCCCTGGCCGCGCTGGGCATGCTCGAGCACCTGGACCTCGAAGGCATGGGCCTGGACAGCCCCGCCATGTACCACGCCATGGTCGAGGCCATGAAACTGGCCTTCTCCGACCTGCACGAACACGTCGCCGACCCCGACGCCATGCGCCTGGGCCCCACCGACCTGCTGGACCCGGCCTACCTCGCGCAACGCGCCGCCCTGATCGACCCCGCCCGCGCCACCACTCCCACCGCCGGCACCCCCAAGCTGGGCGGCACCGTCTACCTGGCCGCCGCCGACGCCGACGGCACCATGGTCTCGTTCATCCAGTCCAACTTCCAGGGCTTCGGCTCGGGCGTCGTGGTGCCCGGCACCGGCATCTCGCTGCACAACCGCGGCATCGGCTTCAACCTGCGTCCCGGCCACGTCAACTGCGTCGCCCCCTCGAAGAAACCGATGCACACCATCATCCCCGGCTTCGTCACCCGCAACGGCCAGCCCGTCATGGCCTTCGGCGTCATGGGCGGTTCGATGCAGGCGCAGGGCCACATGCAGATGATGGTGCGCCTGGGCGCCTTCGGCCAGAACCCCCAGGCCATGAGCGACGCCCCGCGCTTCCGCGTGGAACCCGGCGAGGTCCGCCTGGAAGCCCACACCCCCGCCGCCGTGGTCGACGGCCTGCGCAAGCTGGGCCACACCGTCGAAGTCTCGGAACGCCACAGCCTGGACTTCGGCACCGCCCAGCTGATCTACCGCAGCGACGAAGGCTACATCGCCGCCTCCGACTCCCGCCGCGACGGCCAGGCCGTCGGCTATTAGCGCCCGGCCCAACGAGTCGGCGGCCCGGCCTACACCGGTGCGGGCTGGTCCGCCGACTCCTCCTCCACTTCCCGAGTCTCCAACCGGACCAACCGTCCCCCCACCCTCCGCAAGGGCTCCAGCAACCCCGCCATCAACCCCAGCTGCGTCAACACCAACCGGTGCCCATCATCGGCGTCGTCCTCGGGCAACTGCTCCAGCGCCCGCGCCAACGCCCCTTCCTCGCCCGCGCCGGCATCCAGCCCCCCCTTCCCCGCCAACCCCGCCGCAATCCCGTCCAGCGCCTCGATCACTGCCATCGTCATCCGCGCGATCTGCGCATCGCTCGCATGGTCCGACAGGCTTTCCCGATGCGCCCCCAGCCCCGACAGATAATTCAGCAAGGTGTGCGACAACGTCAGGAACCGCAGTCCCGCGTCCGCGTCCCGCCGGAAATGCCCCGGCTCGGCCAGCATGTTCGACATCGCCATCGACAGGGCCGCGTCCGCATTGTGCGCATTGCGCCGCGCCAGCCGATAGGCCAGGTCGTCGCGCTTGCCCGTCTCGTACTGGATCATGATCTCGCGCAGGTAACGGCTGTTCGCGGCCAGTGCATTGGCCGCCACCTGCGTCAGCCGGCGCCCCTGCCAGTCGGGCATCACCACCAGCACCGCCAGGCCCGCGATGCCCGCGCCGATCAGCGTATCCACCAGGCGCGGCACGAACAGATCGTAGCCGTTGCCGATCTGGTTGAAACACAGCAGCACCAGCACCGTGATCGCCGCCGTCCCGATCATGTAGCGCGTGGAACGCGTCGCGAAGAACGCCACGCCCGCCACCACCGCGAACAGCGCCTGCACCAGCAGGCTCGAGAACAGCTTGAACAGCACCCATCCCACCAGCAGCCCCAGCACCGTACCCAGCACCCGCTGCACCAGCCGGGTGCGCGTGGCGCCATAGCTCGGCGCGCAGACGAACAACGTCGTCAGCACGATCCAGTATCCCTGCTGCGGATGGACCAGATGCAGCATCCCGTAGCCCGCCGCCATCGCCAGCGTCAGCCGCACGGCGTAGCGGAACACCGGCGCCCCCGGCGTCAACTGCAGCCGCACGCGGTCGAAGGCCTCGCCCATCGACTGGGGCGAGCGGTCCAGCAGGCTGTTGTCCTGCTGCTGCTCGTCCAGCTTGTCGGGGTTGCTCGCGCTGCCCAGCCGCCGGTCCAGTTCCGCCAGGTTGGCCGACAGCGCGTTCACCGACCGCAGCAACCGCGCCCATTCCGGGCGCCCCTGCCGCCGCAGATGCTCCAGCGAGGCGTCCAGGTCGGCCCGGGCCTGCCGCGCCTCGTCCCCGGCATCGAAGGGCAGGCGCATCCGTATCGCCCGCGCCAGGCGGCGGCAGGCCTGCCCTTGCAGCCCCAGCAGCCGCTGGCAGCGGAACATGATGTCGCTGTGGAAGAAGGCGTCGGCCAGTTCGTCATAGGGGTAGTGCGAGGAACTGGCGCGTTCGTGCACGTCCTGCGCAATGAAATACAGGCGCAGATAGCGCGCCGTCTTGCGGCCCGGCCGGCTCTGGCCCAGGCGGCTGAAGATGCTTTCCTTGGCCGCGTTCAGCGCCGCCACCACCTTGCCGTTGAGCTGCGCCAGCTCCAGCCGGCGGGCCTCCAGGTCGATGCCGCGCACGGGCTCGAACAGCGAGCCCTTCAGCACCAGGTAGTCGCCCAGCACGGCATACAGCCGCGCCAGCCGCTGCTGCACGGGCTGGTGCACGAACAGTGCCGCCCACATCACCGACAACAGGCCGTACCACGCCGCCCCCGCCATCAGCAGCGCCGGCTCGTGCCAGAAGCCGCCCTGGCCCCTGCCCTGCTCCACGCCGATGGTGGTGTAGATGGCCAGGATCAGGGTCGCATATCCGATCGCGCGGTAGCGTTCGCCAATGGCCCCCAGCATGGTCAGGCAGAACGTGGACAACACCATTCCGGCCAGGAACAGCCATGGGTGGGGAAACAGGGCCTTGACGGCGACGGCCGCCACGGCGAAGCAGGCCAGCGTGACGACCTGGGCCAGCAGGCGGCCGCGCCAGTTGTCGTCGGTCTCGGCCAGCGCGCAGGCGATGACCCCCAGGAAAGCCGGAATGACCAGGTCCATCCGGTCGTGCCACCAGCACAGCGCCATGACGCTGGCCAGGGCGATGAACACGCGCAGGCTGTAGACGAAGGTGTCGTGCGCCCAGAGGCGGCGCAGGGTATCGGGAATGGAGGCGGGACGCATGGACGCGGCAAGGAACGAGCAGACGTAACTATCGCACGCAGGACTCGTGCCAGGGCCCGGAGCATACGACGGCCGCCCGGGTTGCGCGGACTTCACGCCACCCGGCCGGACCCGGCGGCATGCGATAATCGGGACCGGCGGGCGTCTTCGGCCCGCCCGTCGCATCTGTGCAGCCCAGGCCCATGAAACAATACCTCGACCTCGTCCAATCCGTCCTCGACAACGGCTCGTGGCAAGTGAACCGAACGGGCATCCGCACCCTCAGCCTGCCCGGCGCCTCGCTGCGGTTCGACCTGCGGCAGGGCTTTCCCGCCGTCACCACCAAGAAGCTGGCGTTCAAGTCCGCCATCGGCGAACTCGTGGGCTTCCTGCGCGCCTCGCGCAATGCCGCGGAGTTCCGCGCGCTGGGCTGCAAGGTCTGGGACCAGAACGCCAACGAGAACGCGCAATGGCTGGCCAATCCCTATCGCGAAGGCGAGGATGACCTGGGTCCGGTCTACGGCGTCCAGTGGCGCCAATGGCCGGCCTACAAGGTACTGGACGCATCGCGCACCGCCCAGTTGCAGGACGCGCTGGGCCGCGGCTATGCCCGCGTGGCCGAGTTCGACGAGGACGGCGCGCGCAAGGTGCTGCTCTACAAGGCCGTCGACCAGTTGCGCCAGTGCCTGGACACCATCCACAACAATCCCGGCGATCGCCGCATCCTCTTCCATGGCTGGAACTGGGCGCAGATCGAGGAAATGGCGCTGCCGCCCTGCCATCTGCTCTATCAGTTCCTGCCCAACGCCACCACGCGCGAGATCTCGCTGTGCCTGTACATCCGGTCCAACGACATCGGCCTGGGCACGCCGTTCAACCTGACCGAGGGCGCCGCGCTGCTGCACCTGGTGGGCCGGCTGACCGGCTACCAGCCGCGCTGGTTCAGCTATTTCATGGGCGATGCCCATATCTACGAAAACCACCTGCCCATGCTGCGGGAACAACTGACCCGCACGCCCTTCCCCGCGCCGCAGCTGGCCCTGTCGGACCGCATTCCCGACTATGCCGTCACCGGCAAGTACGAGCCGGAGTGGCTGGAACGCGTGGAGCCGGGCGATTTCTCGCTGGTCGGTTACCAGCACCACGCGCCGCTGACGGCGCCCATGGCCGTCTAGGGCCGGTTCACCCGGGCGCCAGGCCCAACGCCTCCAGTTGCCGCGCGACGTCCGGCAATTTCACGATGGCCGCGATCTCGCCCTGCAGCTTGTCGATGATCGCCTGCGGCGTCCCGGCCGGCGCCATCACGCCATACCACGAATTGATCTCGTAATCGGGAAAGCGCTCGGCGATGGTGGGCAGTTCCGGCTGCAGCGCCGGGCTGATGGTGATCGGCCCCATGTGCGAGCGCACCTTCGAGCAGCACGGCTTCCCGATGCCGGCCGATTTCGTCGAGGCGCTGTCAGTACAGTTCGTGCTGGCGAACCTCCAGCAGACCGATGCCATCGCCACCATGACGCGCGACATCGCCCACCACTACCGTCGCCAGGGCCTGGTGTCGGTGCTGCCTTTCAATTTCCCGAAATTGATGCGCCCCTTGGGCATCACATGGAACCGCGACCGGACCATGTCCCCCAGCACCACGCTGCTGATCGAATGCCTGGAGGAGGCCGCCGCGTCCGGCGCGCCGGCCTAGGGGGCCTGTTCCCCTGGGACCCGCGGCCGGACCGGCGTACCCGCGTCAGCCCACGTGCTGGCGCAGGAATTCCAGCGAGCGCGACAGCGCCAGGTCGGCGCTGGGCTTGTCGTACGAACCGCGCATGTCGCAGTTGAAACCGTGGCCGGCCGCATAGGTGTGGACGATCACCTCGGGCTGCGCGGCGCGGACCTTCTCGACGTCGGTCATCGGAATGGCGTGGTCCTTCTCGCCGAAATGCGCCATGGTCGGGATGCGGGGCTTCTTGTCGGCCATGCCGGCGATGCCGCCGCCGTAGTACGGAATGGCGGCCGACAGGCCATCCAGGCGTCCCGCGGCGGCCCACGCCACCGTGCCACCCCAGCAATAGCCGACGATGCCGACCTTGCCCGCCTCGCTGGCGATGGCCAGGGCGGCGGCGACGTCCTTCAGGGCGTTGTCGATGGAGACCTTCTGCATCAGTTCGCGCCCCTTGGCGATGTCGTCGGGCTCATAGCCCAGTTCGACGCCCGGCTGGACGCGGTCGAAGAACGCGGGGGCGATGGCCAGGTAGCCTTCCTGGGCATAGCGATCGCACACGCTGCGGATGTGGACGTTGACGCCGAAGATCTCCTGGCACACGATCAGGCCGCCGCGCGGCTTGCCCGCGGGGTCGGCACGATAGGCGGAAATGGTGACACCGTCGGAGGCGGTCAATTCGATCTGCGTTCCCATGATTCCCTTGTCGATTGGTGATGAATGATTGTCGTTGCGGTCCGGCCGCGGCGCGAACCGGGCTCACAGCCTTGCGTTGTATCAGAAATCCCGCGGGCTGGCAGCCTCCCGTCTCAACGGGCGAGCCACCGGAGGCCCGGGAGGTTCGTGCTAGATTGCGGTCTGGATACGCCAGACTTTTCCCCGCCATGCCCGCCCAGCTCATCCTTGTCGTCGCCTACGCCCGCAACCGCGTCATCGGACGCGACAACGCCCTGCCCTGGCGCCTGCGCGGCGACCTGGCGCATTTCAAGCGCACCACGCTCGGCCATCCCATCGTCATGGGACGCAAGACCTGGGAATCGCTGGGCCGGCCGCTGCCGGGCCGCCGGAACATCGTCATCACCCGCGATCCGGCCTATGCGGCCGAGGGCGCGACGGTGGTGCACACGCTGGAGGATGCCCTGGCCGTGGCCGGGGACGCCGCCCGGGTGTTCGTGATCGGCGGCGCGCAGATCTATGCCGCGACGCTGGATCGGGCGGACACCATCATCGCGACGGAAGTGCACGCGGACGTGCCGGGCGACGCCTGGTTTCCCTTGCTGCCCGCCGGCCAATGGCGCGAATCCTCGCGCGAGGCCCAGCCGCCCGAGGACGGGCTGGGCTACGACTTCGTCACCTACGACCGGATACGGGCTTAGGCTAGGCCAGCGTGCGCCCGGCCAGGCCGTGCAGCCAGGCCATGAACGGCAGGGTCAGCAGGACGCGCTCCCCACGCGTTTCCTGGCCCGCCGCCAGGGCCAGCGGGCAGAAATCCGGCGACAGCATCACCGAATGCAGGGGCGAACCGGGCTGCTGCCGGCGGCACAGGGTGGTCTCGGACTCCAGCCAACCCATGCCCAGCGTCGCGCTGCGCTTGACCAGCAGCGTGGCCTGCCGGTCCGGCACGTCCAGCACCAGCAGCGTGACGCGGCTGCCGGCGACGGCGCCGGCGGCGAGGGCCGCCAGCACCACCAGCACCGATGCGATCACGATCGGTTTGCGCATCGCCGCCTCCCTCAGCGCGCCACGGGACGCAGGGTCCACGAGTCGGCCTTCACGGCATCGATCGCACCGCGGCTATAGACCATCGGGAAATAGTCGCCCTTGGCCCAGGCCTCCAGCAGGTTGTCGTAGTACGGGCTTGCCGGATCGGCGGACTGCCCCGGCACGTTGATCGCGAGCGACTTGTCCCAATCGGCCACGTCGATGATCTGCCGGTAGGACGCGCCGCTGGTCACGCGGAAATCCGACGTCCGGTAGGAAGCGCGGTGGACGGTATCGCCGGTCCCGCCGACGGGGAAGCGCTGCGTGGCCAGGTCTCCGGCCGTGCCGGCATCGAGGAACGCGGCCAGTTCGTGGTCGAACTTGATGTGGTGCAACGACCCCCACTTCCACGTCGAGACGTCCCCGCCCAGCCGTGTCTTCAGGTCGCCCATGGCCGACTTCAGCGTGTCCAGCAGCAGCGCGTTGCGCCCCGCCACGGGATCGGGCCCGAACACCGCGTCCGGCGACGCGAGCCGGGCGAACACCACGGGCTTGGACAGCGTACCGAACACCGAACGCCCCGCAGGCGGCACGACGAGACTGGTCACCTGCGCGGACACCTTGGGCAGCCAGGCCTCGAAGATGGTGGCGGCCACGGAGTCGACGCTGGCCACGTAGTCCCAGGCACGCAGGCGCTGCAAGGCCTCGGCCACGTCCGCATCGCCGGAGTTCAGGCCCGCCAGCATGGGAACCAGCGTGCGCGCGGGTATCGACAATTCGTCGATCTGCAGCTTGGCCGAGTCCCGCACGGTGTGCCGCGTGGAGGTCTTGAGCACCTCGACGATACGGTCGTAGCGATAGGGTTCGGCCCAGCCCATGGTGTTGGTCAGGTCGCGGTAGGCGTAGTCGTCGGGCACGTTGTACTGGTTGGCCGTGGCGAAGAAGCCCTCGCGGGGGTTCAGGATGCGCGGCAGCAGCGAGCCGGACAGGTAGCCCGCCCATTCGTAGCGCCCGTCGCCCGGCACCGGCAGCAGCCCCGACCAATCCGGGTTGGGCCGTATCGGCACCAGCGAACCGCCGAACCAGCCGATGTTGCCGTCCACGTCGGCATAGACCATGTTCTCGCCGGGCGTGAAATGGCGCGCCATGCCTTCGCTGAACTCGGTCCAGTTGCTGGCCTGGTTCAGCCGCAGGCTGGCCAGGTAGGCCGCGGTGCCCGGGAACTCCAGGTAGGCGGCGCGCACGGCGTAGGCCTTGTTGGCGGCGGCGTCCTCGTACACCACCGGGCCGTGGCGCGTGAATTTCAGTGTCACGCTCTGCTCGGCCTGGCCGCGCACGGGCACTTTTTCCTCCACCTTCCTCATGGTTTCCCATGCCCCCTTGTAGCGGTACTGGTCGGGGTTGGCCGGATTGGTCTCGTAGACGTACAGGTCTTCCTCGTCGCCGTAGGCGAAGATGGTCAGGCCGAACGCGATGCGTTCGTTGTGCCCCATCGACACGCCGGGCAGCGCGGGTTCGCCGGCCCCGATCACGTTCCAGCCTGGCGCGTGCAGGTGCACCATGTAGCGCAGCGAAGGCATGCTGATCGCGCGGTGCGGGTCTCCGGCCAGGATAGGCTTGCCGGATGCCGTGCGATCGCCGGACACCGTCCAGTTGTTGCTTTCGTGCTGGAGGGCCAGCAGTTCCTCGGGCTCGCGCTTGGCGGTGCCGCCGCTGGCCGACAGGGCCGAGGCCAGGCGCTCGCGATCGGCCGGCGCCAGCGGGCTGCGCGGGAAATCCCCCGCCTCGAACGCCATGCCGTTGCGCGCCAGCTGATACTCGGCCAGGATGGCGGTAGTCAGGGTACCGACGTCCAGTCCGGCCGGCACTTGCAGGGTCTTGACCGGCTGCTGGTCGGTCAGCTCCTGGGTGGTCGCCAGGCCGACGGCCGCGATGCGGCGCGCCATGGAGATCTCGGTGCTGACGTTGCGCGTGATGCCGTAGATGCGGATCAGCGACGACGTGGGCGACCAGCGGCCGGGTTCGGTGCCGGTCAGGCGGAACTCGATGGGCAGCTTGGCGGGATCGGCCTTGACCTCGTCGATGTAGGCGTTGATACCGTCGGAGAACGCGGTCAGGATTTCCTTGCCCTGCGGGTGGTAGCTGGCGAACTCCGCCTCGGCATCGCCGCGGAACAGGAACTTGCGTGCCGCGCGATCGGCCGGCACGAAGCGGGCACCGAACTGCTCGGCCATCTTGCCTTCGCCGCGCCGCCTCCACTGGTCCAGTTGCCAGAGGCGGTCGCGCGCGGCGTTGTAGCCCTGGGCGAAGAACAGGTCGCGCTGATTCTGGGCAAAGATGTGGGACACGCCATGACGGTCCCGTACGATCTCCACTTGCTCCTTGACGCCCGGCACCTGGGTGCCCGGACCCGGCGGGGGATTCGAGCCTCCGCCGTCACCATCGCCGCCTCCGCCACAGGCGGCCAGCAACAAGGCGGCCGCCGCCAACGACGACCATCGGATTCGTCCGTACCTGTCCATGTCTGTCTCCGTTTTTTCTTTGCGACACTTCAGTCATTGCGTCCACCGCACCGATGCGGCGGGCCGCCTTACGCCATGCGCTTTTTCTTTCTCTCCCCTTGCAGATGAACCGCCCCATGGGCGGGACGACAGGCGGACCGTGCAATATCCATGCCATCGAGCAAGGGTCTCGTGCATGCGAAAACCGGCCCCCATGGGGGCCGGCATTGCCATATCTCAGAAAAACAACGAAAAAATTGTCCGGACAACCGCACTCGGCGGTCCCGCCCGGATCAGCCGCCCCGCTGTCCCGGCTGCCACAGATAGTCGCAACGCGCCACCTCGCTCATCCAGACCAGCCCGTCGCCGACGTGCCCGGTCGTGGCCGCCTGCTTCAGGGCCTGGTACAGGACATCGGCGTGGTCGTCCGCCGCCACCATCTCGATGCGCACCTTGGGCGAGAAATCCAGCAGCTCTTCCTTGAGGTTCTGCGGCTGGTGCCGCCCCGGCGCGCTGCACCCTTCCACGTGACTGACGGTCATGCCCGGAAAACCCGGCGTGCGCATCAGCGCCTCGCGTACGTCGTCCAGGCGCACCGGCCGTATGATCGCCTTGATTTCCTTCATTCGATTTCTCCTTGCGTTCGCCTATGCCTCGGGCGATTCCTCGTCGAACCAGCGGTACAGCGTGGGCAGCACCAGCAGCGTGAGCAGCGTGCAGGTGATCAATCCACCGATCACGACCACCGCCAGCGGCCGCTGCACTTCCGAGCCCGGTCCCGTGGCGAACAGGAAAGGGACGAGGCCCAGCATGGCCACGGTCGCCGTCATCATGACCGGCCGGAACCGCATGGTCGCCCCTTCCACCACCGCCTCGGCCAGCGGCATGCCCTCCATCCGCAGCTTGCGTATGTAGGACACCATCACCACCCCGTTCAGCACGGCGATGCCCCACAGCGCGATGAAGCCCACCGACGCCGGCACGGACAGATACTCGCCCGTCACGAACAGGGCAATGATGCCGCCGATGGAGGCGAACGGCAGCACGGTGATGATCAGCGTCGCGTAGCGCACCGAGTTGAACAGCAGGAACAGCAGGAAGAAGATGGCGGCCACGGTGGCGGGCACGATGATGGACAGGTGGCCCAGCGCTCGTTCCATGTTCTGGAACTGCCCGCCCCATTCCAGGTAGTAGCCCGTGGGCAGTTGCACCTTGCCCTGCACCGTCTGCTGCAACTCCGCCACGAATCCGCCCAGGTCGCGGTCCTGCACGTTGATGGCAACCACCACGCGCCGCTTGCCGCCCTCGCGGCTGATCTGCGCCGGCCCGTCGCGTACCTCGATGGCGGCCAGGCTCTCCAGCGGCACGCGCACACCATGCGGCGTGGTAAGCAGGATCTGGCGGATGGCCTGCACGCTGCCGCGGAACTCCTCGGGCAGGCGCACGGCCGCCGAGAACCTGCGCTCGCCCTCGTAGATCTCGGTGGCCGTCTTGCCGGCGATGGCCACCTCGATCACGTCGTGCACGTCCGACACGTTCAGGCCGTAGCGGGCAATGGCCTGGCGATCGATGTTGATGGACAGGTACTGCTGGCCGCTGACCCGGTCCACCCGCACGTCGCGCGCACCCGGCACCGTCTCGGCCACCCGCGCGATCTCCTGGGCCTTTTGCAGCAGCCGGTCCAGGTCCTCGCCGAACACCTTGACCGCCACGTCCGAGCGCACGCCGGTGACCATTTCGTCGACCCGGTCGGAAATGGGCTGCGCCATGATGATCTGCGCGCTGGGAATCACCTCCAGGCGCTTGCGGATCTCCTCGGCGATGGTGTCCTGGGTCCAGCCCTCCGGCCACTCGTCCTGCGGCTTGAGGCTGACGATGGGCGTGGACTCGTTCTGCGCCTGCGGGTCGGCGGGACTCTCGCCACGGCCCACCCCGGAGATCGCCGATTTCACGCCGGGCACGCCCATGACGATCTTCATGGCCTGGCGCTCCAGTTCGATCGATTCCTCGAGCGAGATGTTGGGCACGCGGTTGATGCCCGGCACGATCGATCCCTCCTTCATCTCCGGGATGAAGGAGGTGCCCAGGAAAGGCAGCACGGCCACCGACGCGCCGAAGGCAAGCACGGCCATCACGACCGTCTTCTTCGTGTTGCGCAGCACCCAGTCCAGCATGCGCAGGTAGCGCCGTTTCATGAAGGCGATCATGCGCGTGTCGTGCTCGGCCCCGCCCTTGAGCAGATAGGAGGACAGCACCGGCGACAGGGTCAGCGACAGCACCAGCGAGATCGCCAGCGCGATGGCGATGGTGTAGGCCAGCGGCGCGAACATCTTGCCTTCCATGCCCTGCAGCGTCATCAGCGGCAGGAACACCAGGATGATGATGCCGATGCCGAACACCACCGGTGTCGCCACCTCGGCCACCGCCTTGAGGATGATGCGGACCTTGCTCTCGCCGCTTTCCTTGGCATGGCCCAGGTGGGCGAAGGCGTTCTCGACCACGACCACGGAACCGTCCACCATCAGGCCGATGGCGACCGCCAGCCCTCCCAGCGACATCAGGTTGGCCGAGATGCCCAGCCGGTTCATCGCGAAGAAGGTCAGCAGCGGCGTCAGCACCAGGGTCGCGACGACGATCAGCGAAGACCGCACGTCGCCCAGGAACAGGAACAGGATGACGACGACCAGCAGGACGCCCTCCAGCAGTACCTTGGCCACGGTCCACAGGGCCGCGTCGACCAGTTCGCTGCGGTCGTAGTAGGGCACGATCTGCAGCCCGTCGGGCAACATGCCCTGACTGTTGATCTCGGCCACCCGCTGCTTGATGCGCGCCACCACTTCCTTGGCGTTCCCGCCCCGCATCATCATGACGATGCCGCCCACGGACTCGGTCACGCCGTTCTTGACCACGGCGCCGTAGCGGACCTCGTGCCCCATGCCGACCTCGGCCACGTCCCGCACGTAGACCGGTGTGCCGTTGGATTCGGCCAGCACGATGTTGGCGATGTCCTGCAGGTTCTCGATCAGGCCCACGCCGCGTATCAGATACTGTTCGGCGTAGTGCGGCAGGATGCCCCCGCCCGAATTGGCGTTGTTGCGCGCCAGCCCCTCGTAGACCTGATGCAGCGTGATGCCGTAGTGGCTCATGCGGTCGGGGTTGACCCGCACCTGGTACTGCTTGACGTAGCCGCCCTGCGAGTTGATTTCCGCCACCTGCGGGATCGACCGCAGCAGCGGACGCACCACCCAGTCCTGGACGATGCGCCGCTCCGTCAGTTCCTTCTGCGTCAGTTCCCGGTCGCCGTCGTCGGGCCGGTCCAGGGTGTACTGGTAGACCTCGCCCAGGCCCGTGGAGACGGGCCCGAGCACGGGTGTCACGCCGGTAGGCATGCGCGAACCGATCTCGATCAGCCGCTCCATCGCCAACTGGCGCGCGAAATAGACGTCGGTCGCGTCGGTGAAGACCAGGGTGATCAGCGACAGCCCCGGCTTGTTCAGCGAACGCATTTCCTCCAACCCGGGCAGGCCGGTCATCGCGATCTCGATGGGCACGGTCACGAAGCGTTCGACCTCCTCCGGCGAACGGCCGGTGGCGTCGGTCGCGATCTGCACCTGGACGTTGGTGACGTCCGGGAAGGCATCCACCGACAGCTTGCGCATGGCGTCCAGGCCGGCCACGAGGGCCACCACCGCCAGCACGACGATGATCAGCCGCTGCTGCAGGGCAGCGCGGACGATTTTCTCGAGCATGATGGTTACTCCGGATCGACGCCAGTGCGCTGGTTGTTGAGGTGGAAAGCCCCTTCGACGACGACGCGGTCACCGGCCTTCAGGCCCGAGGCCACCGAGCGCTTGCCGTTGTACGAGGCGCCCATCTGCACGTGCGTCGCGCGAAAGCGGCCCGGTTCGATCTCGACGTAGACCAGGTCCTCGTTCTCGAAACGCACCACGGCCGATGCGGGAATCACGAGCTGTTCGGTCGGCCGGCTGGCGATCAGCATGGTCGCCAGCATCGCCGGCTTGAGCCGGCCGTCGGCGTTGTCGATGGAGGTCCTGACCGGCACGGTGCGCGTGACCGGATCGACCACCTGGCCGACGAAGATCAGCTCGCCCGAGATCTTGCGGTTGCCCAGCGCCGGCACCTCGATGTCGACGGTCTGGCCCGCCGCCACCAGGTCGGCCTGCTGCTCGGGGACCTCGGCCACGGCCCACACGCGCGACAGGTCGGCCACCGTGAACAGCGCATCGGCGGGCTGGACCACCTGTCCCGGCGATACCTTGAACTCGACCACGGACCCGCGCAGCGTGGATACCACCGGCGAGAACGAACTGATCTCGCCCGATTGCCCCATGCGCGAGATCACCGACGGCGACATGCCCAGCACGCTCAACTGGTCGTACGCGGCGCGCAGCTCGGCCGCGGCCACCGCGTACTCGTTCTCGCGCCGCTGCAGTTCGGCCTTGCCGATCACGTCGGCGGCGAACAGCAGCCGCGCCCGTTCGCGGGCGTTCTGCTGCAGTTCAGACTGGGCCTTGGCCTTCAGGTAGGCCAGTTGCGCGCTGCCCAGTTCGGTGCTGTGCAGGCGCGCCAGCACGTCGCCCGGCTTGACCGCCGCGCCCAGCGTGGTGTTGATGTCGGTAACGCGCCCCGTCACGGGAGCGCCGATCCGGGCCATGCGCTGGCGATCGAAATCGATGCGGCCCGCCACGCGCAGCACGTCGCTGAACGGTTCGGTGGCGATCGGGGCAACCTTGATGCGGGCCTGCATGGCCTCGCTCGCCACCACGATGCTGGGGTCGAGCATTTCGGCCGGCTCGGCCTCGGCCGCGGGCTTGTCGCCGCAGGCGGCCAGGACGAGGCAGAACGCGGCCAGGAGGCTCCACCGTCCGGCGGCGGGGTGGACCCGGCGCGCGCCGGGGGAAGTCTTGCGGAAAGAACGCGGAATCATGAGGGTTCACCTGCGAAGGAATTGGCCAGCAGCCGCTCGATTTCCACGGCGGCCATCTGCAGATCGAATTGGGCGGCGATGAGGTCGTTGCGCGCGGTGCGCAGCACGCGCTGCGCATCGAGATAGTCGATGATCCCGCGCTCGCCGTAGCGATACGCGGCCTCGGCCACGTTCAGCGCGGCCTCGGCCTGGCGCACGATGCCCGACTCGAGCGCCTCGACCTGCGAGGCGGCGATCTGGAATTGCTGGTAGGCGGAGTCCAGTTGCTGGGTCAGTTCGAACTCCCGCGCCTCGAGCTGGCTGCGCGCACGGATGACACCGGCGGCGGCCTCGTTGACCGGACCTTCCCGGCGATCCCAGAGCGGCACGCTGACCACCACGCCGAACTGCGTGTCGCGCACGTCGGGATCGCGGCTGGACGTGGCCTTGAGCGCCACCGACGGCAGGCGCAGCGAACGCTCGTAGTCCACCGATGCCCGGGCCCGCTGCAAGGCGGCCCGGTACTCGGTCAGCTCGGCATTGCCCGCCAGCATCGTCTCGCGCAGCTTGGCAAGCGGCTCCAGCGACCACGTCCGCCCCAGCCTTCCCTGCAGCGCGAAGCCGGCCGGCAGGATCTCGCCCACCTGCTGGCGCAGGAACGACTTGGCCTGGTTCACGCGCAGCAACGCGCTCTGGTTGTTCTTCTGGGCATTGAGCAGCTCGGCTCCGACCCGTATGGCCTCGTACTTGGGCGCATCGCCCACGTCGACCCGGATCTGGGCACGGTTGTACAACTGCTGGGTCAGGGCGAGGTCTTCCTGGGCCGCCGAGAATTCGGCCTCGCGCCGAAGCGTCTCGTAGAACCCGCGCTTGACCTTGGCCACGAGGTCCACGACGAACGACTCGTGGCTCGCGGTGGTGGCCCGCAGCGTTCCCGTGGCGACCTCGTAGCGCAGCCGCCGCTGATTGGGCAGATCGATGCGCTGGGTGATGGACAGCGTCTGCCCCACCCCGGTGGCGGCGCCGGGCTGGCGTGCGGAGACGCGGCCGGTGGTGAACTCCACCTCGGGGTTGGGATAGGCCCGGGCGGTGGTCAGGCCGGCCCGTGCGACGTCGACGCCGGCCGAAGCGGCCTCGACGCCCTTGTTGCCCCGCAGGGCAAGGGACAATAGCTGGTCGAGCGTGTAGGGCTGCGCCGCAGCCGCATGGGTACACATGCCCGCCAGCCACACTGACAAAACGAGTGTGATGGGCTTCATGATGATCGTAGGAACGGACACGCGCGGCGGCCCGAGGCCGCCGGCAAGGCGTGTGCGGCGGCTAGCTGCCGCCGCAGACGGGGGTGACGCGGATCAGACCGTCGGTAACGGCGGCCGGTAGGCCCGGAACACCGGGGCCGGCGCGGGAGGATGCTGCGAAGCGATGAACAGCGAATCGCCAAGGGCGGGCGCGGCGATCGCGACGCACAGGGGAAGGTCGAACTCGTGGGGATCGAGCGGAGCGCCCCCGTAGGAATTGTCGTTGGCCGGCGGCCGGCAAACCAGGTCGTCCACCGCGACGTCGCCCCAGTCGGGCTCGGAAATCTGCTCGACGATGTCGAATTCCTCGTCCAGCTCGAACTCCCAGCGCGGCATGTCGATCTGAACGGCGGTGCCGGCCAAGGGCGCCTCGCCCAGTTCATGGCCGGCCGTCACGGGCAGGTGGGCCGCGACACGGGCGTGCTGGTAGCTGGCCACCACGTGCGCCTTGATCTGGCACGCGGCGGACTCCGCCCACACCCATTGCAGGGGCAGGAACAGCAATACGAGAAACACGTACCAATGTCGCATGTGCAGCATTTTAAGCGCTGCGACGGTTTTTGCAATTCACTCTCATTTCGCCCTGACTACGCGGCGGCGCGGCCCCCAGGAAGATCAGCCCCCTTCCGGGGCGGCCATGTTGTTGCGAACGCGTTGCAACAAACCTATCAACTGGCTTTGCTCGGCCTCGGTCAGGCCGCGCAGTGCGAAATCGGCCAGCTCGTCGCCCACGTTCAGCGCCTCCGCCAGCATGGACTCGGCCCTGGCCGTGGCCTCGACGCGGAGCGCCCGCCTGTCGCCGGGCACCGGCATGCGCGTGACCCAGCCGCCCTCCTGCATCCGGTCCAGCATGCGGGCAACGGTCATGGGCGTGACGTCCAGCGTCTCGGCCAGTTGCGCCTGCGTCATCGGCCCCAGGAAGGACAGGTACAGCGCCAGGCGGCACTGCGCGCGGCTGAGTTCGAGGCGCCCGCGCGCCCGGCGGTCGAATTCGGTGCTCATCAGCCGGCCGATGTCGGACACCAGGAAACCGAAGCGCTTGTCGTAGGGAGTCGCCATGGGGAGGACCGGAAGAGGAACGCGCGATATTGTCGCCCATCGCCGCGCGTTCGGGAATATGTAAGCAAGCATATGATATACCTGCATATTATTCCAGACCCGCCGGGCACCTGCCGTGCAAACCTCCGCCGCGCCGCTCAACCGGCGCATGATCACGCTGTCCATCATGCTGGCCACGCTGATGCAGACGCTAGACAGCACCATCGCCAACGTCGCGCTGCCTCACATGCAGGGTACGCTGTCCGCCTCCCAGGACGAGATCAGCTGGGTTCTGACCTCCTACATCGTGGCCGCCGCCATCGCCACGCCGCTGACCGGCTGGCTGGCCGCCCGCCTGGGCGTCAAGCGCCTGCTGGCGATCGCGGTCAGCGGCTTCACCGTGGCCTCGCTGCTGTGCGGCCTGTCCGAGACCCTGGCCCAGATCGTCGGCGCCCGGCTGCTGCAAGGCCTGTTCGGCGCGGCGCTGGTGCCGCTGTCCCAGTCCATCCTGCTGGACATCAATCCGCGCGACAAGCAGCCGCAGGCCATGGCGATCTGGGGCGTGGGCGTGATGGTTGGGCCGATACTGGGCCCCACCCTGGGCGGCTGGCTGACGGACAGCTACAACTGGCGGTGGGTGTTCCTGATCAACCTGCCCATCGGCGCCTTCGCGCTGTTCGGCGTGCTGACCTACCTGCCCCGCTCCAAGCCCTCGGCGCGGCAGGCGCTGGACTTCTTCGGATTCATCACCCTGTCGCTGGCCATCGGCGCCCTCCAGGCCATGCTGGACCGCGGCCAGCAGCTGGACTGGTTCGGCTCGCTGGAGATACGCATCGAGGCCGCCGTCGCGCTGGTCAGCTTCGTCTTCTTCGCGCTGCACACGGCCACGGCGGGCAAGGGATCCTTCTTCCGCTATGAATTGCTGAAGGACAGCAACTTCGTCACCGGCACCTGTTTCATCTTCGTGATCGGCGCGGTGATGTACGCGACGCGCGCCCTGCTGCCCCCCATGCTGGAGGCGCTGATGGGCTATCCGGTGGCCACCACCGGCCTGGTCACCGCCCCCAGCGGCGTGGGCACCATGGTGGCCATGCTGATCGCGGGGCGGCTGGTCGGGCGCATGGACGTGCGCATGATGCTGCTGGCCGGTTTCCTGGTGTCGGCGGTCGCGCTCTACCAGATGATGGGCTATACGCTGGTCCTGTCCCAAAGCGACATCGTCTGGCCGGGCGTCATCCAGGGCGTGGGCCTGGGATTCGTGTTCGTTCCGCTGAGCGCGGTCACCTTCGCCACGCTGGCCCCCGAGCTGCGGGCCGATGGCACGGCCATCTTCAGCCTGATGCGCAACATCGGCAGCAGCATAGGCATCTCGGTGATCCAGGCGCAGGTCACGCGCAACACGCAGGTCGTGCACGCTTCGCTGGTCGAGCACATGAAGCCGGCCAACGCCGCGCTGATGCAGAACTACGACCTGGGCTCGCCCTCGACGCTGGAGTCGCTGAACCGGATGGTGACGCAGCAGGCCTCGATGATCGCCTACGTCGACGCGTTCAAGCTGATGTTCGTCGCCACCCTGTGCGTGGTGCCGCTGCTGGCCATCGTGCGGTCGCGCCGGCGGGCGGCGGGCGAGGACGCGCCGCACGTGGCCATGGATTGACGCGGGCCAGGCCTAGACGTAGTCGCTCATGGGCGGGCACGCGCAGGCCAGGTTGCGGTCGCCGTACAGGTTGTCCACCCGCCCCACCGGCGGCCAGTACTTGTGCTCGCGCAGCGACGCCAGCGGATAGGCCGCGCGCTCGCGCGCATAGGAATGCGGCCAGTCCGGCGCCAGCAGCGTCTCGGCGGTGTGCGGCGCGTTCTTGAGCAGGTTGTCGCCGCGGTCCTGCTTCCCCGCCTCGATCTCGGCGATCTCGGCGCGAATGGCGATCATCGCCTCGATGAAGCGGTCCAGTTCGGCGCGGCTCTCGGATTCGGTCGGCTCCACCATCAGCGTGCCCGCCACCGGAAAGCTCATCGTGGGCGCATGGAAACCGTAGTCGATCAGGCGCTTGGCCACGTCCTCGGCATCGATGCCGCAGCGCTGCTTGATGGGCCGCAGGTCGAGTATGCATTCGTGCGCCACGTGGCTGCCACGGCCGGTGTACAGCACCGGATAGTGATCGGCCAGCCGGCGGGCCACGTAATTGGCGTTCAGGATGGCGACCTGGGTTGCCTTGCGCAGCCCCTCGGCGCCCATCAGCGCCACGTAGGCCGCGGGAATGGGCAGGATGCCCGCCGAGCCCAGCGGCGCGGCGGCCACGGGGCCGCACGGCGTGCCGTCCGGCAGCCGGCCGTCCTCGCCCACCACGCCGGGCAGATAGGGCGCCAGATGCGCCCGCACCGCCACCGGCCCCACGCCCGGCCCGCCGCCGCCATGCGGAATGCAGAAAGTCTTGTGCAGGTTCAGGTGAGACACATCGGCGCCGATGCGGCCGGGCTTGACCAGGCCGACCAGCGCGTTCATGTTGGCGCCATCCAGATAGACCTGTCCGCCGTGGTCGTGGACGATGCGGCAGATCTCTCCGATGGCGTCCTCGAACACGCCATGGGTCGACGGATAGGTCACCATCAAGGCCGCCAGGCCCCGCCCCGCCTCGGCCGCCTTGCGGCGCAGGTCCTCGACGTCGACGTTGCCCTGCCGGTCGCAGGCGACCACCACGACCCGCATGCCGGCCAGTTGGGCGGAGGCGGGATTGGTGCCGTGGGCCGAGGCCGGGATCAGACAGATATCACGCGCCGATTCGCCGCGCGCCGCATGGTAGGCGCGCACCGCCATCAGGCCGGCGTACTCGCCCTGCGCCCCGGAGTTGGGCTGGAAGCTGATGGCGTCGTAGCCCGTGATCTCGCACAGCGCGCGCGACAGCCCCGCGACCAGTTCGCGATAGCCCTCGGCCTGCCACGCCGGCGCGTACGGGTGCAGCGCGGCGAAGCGGGGCCAGGTGACCGGCATCATCTCGGCGGTGGCGTTCAGTTTCATCGTGCATGAACCGAGCGGGATCATGGTGCGATCCAGCGCGAGGTCCATGTCCGACAGCCGCCGCAGCCAGCGCAGCATCTCGGTTTCCGAACGGATGGAGCGGAACACGGCATGCGACAGCACGGGAGTATCGCGCGCCAGGTCCGGCGGGATCGCCCCGGGACCGGCCGCGCCGGCCGGGTCCTCGTTCCCCTTCCTGCCGCAGCCTTGGGCGAACACTGCCAGCAGGGCCCCCAGGTCGGCGTCGGTCACGGTCTCGTCCAGCGATACCCCCAGGTGCGCGGCGTCGAGCTTGCGCAGGTTGATGCCGGCCGCCTCGGCCGCGCGCACGATGGCGGCGGTGTGGCCGCCCGTGCGCAGGTGCAGCGTGTCGAAGAAGGATTCGTGCCGCGCCTCGATTCCGAGGCGGGCCAGCGCGTCGCGCAGCGCCACCGTCTGGCGGTGCACGCGGGCCGCCATCCGCGCGAGTCCGTCGGGGCCGTGCCAGACCGCGTACATCGCAGCCATGACGGCCAGCAGCACCTGCGAGGTGCAGATGTTGGAAGTGGCCTTTTCGCGGCGGATGTGCTGCTCGCGCGTTTGCAGCGCCAGCCGCAGCGCCGGCCGGCCCGACGCATCGCGCGACACGCCCACCAGCCGTCCGGGCAGGTTGCGCTTGAGCTCGTCGCGGCATGCCATGAAGGCCGCGTGCGGGCCGCCGTATCCGGGCGGAATGCCGAAGCGCTGCGACGAGCCGACGGCGATGTCGGCGCCCCATGCGCCCGGCGGCTGGAGCAGCGCCAGCGCCAGCAGGTCGGTCGCGCACGCGACCACGCCGCCCGCCGCCTTCACTTCGGCCGCCACCCGCGCGTAGCGCCGCACTTCGCCGGTGCTGCACGGGTATTGCAACAGGATGCCGAAGCATGCGGGCACGCCCGCCGCCTCGTCGCCGACCACGACCTCGATGTCCAGTGCCGAGGCCCGGGTGCGCAGCACCTCGATGGTCTGCGGATGGCAGCCCGAGGACACGAAGAACACCCGGCTGTCGCTGGCGGAGCCGCGCCGCGCCAGGGTCATG
Source organism: Pigmentiphaga daeguensis (assembly GCF_039523035.1). Classification (NCBI taxonomy): domain Bacteria; kingdom Pseudomonadati; phylum Pseudomonadota; class Betaproteobacteria; order Burkholderiales; family Alcaligenaceae; genus Pigmentiphaga; species Pigmentiphaga daeguensis. The sequence goes on from NZ_BAAAEN010000019.1 coordinate 112,731, forward strand.
GCCTCGGCCGCCGCGGTGCCCTCGTCCAGCAGCGACGCATTGGCGATGTCCAGGCCGGTCAGCTCGCACACCATGGTCTGGAACACCAGCAGCGCCTGCAGCCGGCCCTGGGAGATCTCGGGCTGATAGGGCGTATAGGCGGTGTACCAGGCCGGATTCTCCAGGATGTTGCGCTGGATGACCGGCGGCGTGTGCGTGCCGTAGTAGCCCTGGCCGATATAGCTGCGGAAAAGCGTGTTGCGCCCGGCCAGGGCCTCGAGTTCCGCCAGCACGCCGGCCTCGGTCTTCGGGCCCGGCAGGTCCAGGGGAGCGGTTTCCAGGATGGCGGCCGGCACCACGCGGCGCACGAGATCATCCAGGCTGTCGGCCCCGACCACGGCCAGCATCGCCGCCTGGTCGGAATCGGAAGGCCCGATATGGCGGGCCGTGAATACCGCATCGTCTTCAAGCGCCTTGAGCATGGGAACCTGTCCTGTCGTGGGCCTGCGATGGAATGGCGAAAGCGCGCGCACCCGCTTCGCCGGGCGGGTGTCGACAGCGGCCCTGGCGGGCCGCGGCGGTAGCGTTACCCGGCGTCGACCGAGGCCTGGTAGCCCGCCGCGTCGAGCAGGCCGGCGGTATCGGCCATGTTGTCGGGCCGGAGCTTGAAGATCCAGGCGGTATAGGGTTCCTGGTTCAGTTGCTCGGGGCTGGCCGAGAGGTCTTCATTGAAGGCCACGATTTCACCCGCCACGGGAGCATAGATGTCGGAGGCCGCCTTGACCGACTCCACCACGCCCGCGGTCTGGCCGGCCTGGAGCCTGGCGCCCACCTTGAAGTCGCCGACGTAGACCAGGTCGCCCAGCTGGTCCTGCGCATGATCGGTAATGCCCACCACCAGCAGATCGCCGTCGGTGCGGATCCATTCGTGGGTCTTGGCGTACTTGAGTTCGGAAGGAAGATTCATGGAGCGGATCCTGGTAACGGGTCGGTGGAGTCTGAGGGAATTGTAGTGAACCTTGGCGGCGGCGGACGCGGATCAGGGCTCGCCGCTGTCGAGCACCTTGCCGCGCCGCACGAAAACCAGCCGGCAGACCACCGCCGGCACGCGGCGGCCGCGAATCTCCACTTCGGCGGCGTCGCCGGGCGACACGCTGTCCGGCAGGCGGGCGAAGCCGATCGACGTACCCACGGTGGGCGACATGGTGCCGCTGGTGACCATGCCGGCGCCTTCGGCCGTGTGAACCGCCATCTGGGCGCGCATCACGCCCCGGTCCAGCAGCTTGAGCCCCAGCAATTGCCACTTCAGGCCGTAGGCCAGCGCCGCGCGCCCGACGAAGTCGCGCTGCGGATCGTGGTCGGACACCGTCCAGGCCAGGCCGGCCTCGGCCGGCTGGGTCAGTTCGTCCATGTCCTGCCCGTACAGGTTCAGGCCGGCCTCGACCCGGAGGGTGTCGCGCGCCCCCAGGCCGCAGGGCGCGACGCCCGCCGCCAGCAGGTCTCGCCACAGGGCGGGCGCCTCGGCGCCGGGCAGCACCACTTCCACGCCGTCCTCGCCGGTGTAGCCCGTGCGCGCGACCAGCACGCCCTCGGTGCCTTCGGCCGTGAACGGCGCCAGACCCCGCGCCAGGCGGCCTAGCGCCGGCCTCGCCTGCGCCAGCCGGTCCCGGGCCTGTGGCCCCTGGACCGCGATCATCGCCAGTTCGCGGCGCGGCTCGATCGTCACGTCGTACCCGCCGGCCTGGGCGACGCGCGCCATCCATACCAGGTCCTTGTCGGCCGAGGCGGCGTTGACCACCAGCCGGTAGTGCTCCGGCGTCAGCAGGTAGACGATCAGGTCGTCGACCACCCCCGCCTGCGGATTGAGCATGCAGGAATACAGCGCCCGGCCCGGTTCGGCCAGGCGATCGACGTCGTTGGCCAGCAGATGCCGCAGATAGGGCCGCGCCTGGCTGCCCACCACGTCCACGTTGAGCATGTGCGAGACGTCGAACATGCCCGCGCCGCGCCGGACGGCGTGGTGCTCGTCGATTTGCGATCCGTACGAGACGGGCATGGACCAGCCGCCGAAGTCGATCATCTTGCCGGACAGGGCCAGATGCTCGGCGAAGAGCGGGGTCTGTTTCAGGGGAAGAGGCGCGGTCATACGGATTCCAGGAAGCAGATGAACGGACAGCGGAGGAACGGACCTCAGCCGCGCACGGCGGTCCACGAAGCCGGCGAACCCCCTGCGCGCGTGCCTTGCATGGTGTTGCCGTTCACCTTGCCGCGATAGCGCACCCCATTCACCGAGAACGAGATGTCGTCGCCGCGCAGGGTGGCGTCGTCGATGGGCCTGGCATCCAGGGTGCCGCTCAGCCGCTGGAACTGCTGGGCCAGCTTCAGTTCGCGGCCGTCGAGCTTCCAGGCGCCTTCGACCTTGGCCGGCACGATCCACAGCAGCGCCGAGCACCAGGTCTGGCATTGCTCGGTAACCGTGGCCTGCTCGTCGGGCCGCCAGTCGCCCATGGGGAAGGTGTTGGACACGACGCGGGTGCCGGGCTTGAGGTTCAGCAGGTGCGGCCGCAGCTTCTCGTTGATGGTGGGCAGCAGGAACAGCGTGATGACGGTGGCGCCGGAAAGATCGGTTTCGAACAGGTCCGCCTTGGCGAACGTGGCGCGGCCGGACACGCCCGCCGCCTGGGCATTGCGGCGCGCCAGCTCCACCATCTCGGGGTTGTATTCGATGCCGTGGGCCTTGATGCCGCGCCGGGCCGCGGTGATCACCAGCCGTCCGTCGCCCGAGCCCAGGTCGATCAGGGTATCGCCCGGCGCGGCCTTGGCCATGTCTATCATCTTGTCGACCAGGGTCTGGGGCGTCGGCACCCACACCACGTCCTTGCCTTCCTGGCCGACGTCGGGCACATACGACGAATCCGGCTTTTCCGCCGCCTGGACGGCGGCCAGGGCCGGCAGCGCGCAGACGGCCAGGACGGCCATCCCTCGCGCGCACTGGCGCAACGCTTTCGACTGCGACGAACTACCCAACAACGCGAGCATCATGGGGTTTCCCCTTTTCTGGTGAACGAGTTAAGCGGGACGTGGGTGTGTCGGATTCGATTGTGCCTGACTCGATGTCGGCGCGAAAGGCAGGCCCGGCCGCCAGGGGATTCTCAATGAACGAGACGGGTGTTTGACCCGTTTTCGAAGCGGGTGACATAGTCGCCGGCGACAGGGCGTCGTTGCGTTGGCGACCGCCTGCGCCTTGCGTGCCAGGACGCGGCACGATTCCCACATGAAAGATGCCAGGAGACAGTCATGACCGCATTCCCTTTTCCCCTTGGCTGGCGGCCGCTGGCCGTCCTGTGCCAGGTTGCCCTGATGGCGGTCTGCGGCGTGCCGCAGGCGGCGGCGCAGTATCCCGACCGGCCCGTGCGCATCGTCACGCCTTTCCCGGTCGGCAGCGGCGTCGACGTGAACCTGCGCATGGTCACCGAACGCCTGTCCAAGGCCTGGGGCAAGCCCGTGCTGGTCGAGAACAAGCCGGGCGCCGCGGGCTTCATCGCCATCGAAGCGGCCAGGCGCGCGCCGGCCGACGGCTATACCCTGCTGCAACTGGACAGTGCGCAGATGGCCGCGCAGCCCTATCTGTTCAGCAAGCTCCCCTACGACCTGAAACGTGACTTCACGCCCGTCACGACCTTGTTCCGGAACTACTTCTTCCTGGCCGTGCCCACAGACAGCCGCTACCGCAGCGTGGGCGAGCTGATCGCCGACGCCAAGGCTGCTCCGGGGAACATCAACTACGGGTCATGGTTCGTGGGCAGCCCCGGGCACCTGGGAGGCGCCATGCTCGACCAGGCGGCGGGCACGTCCATGACGCACATCGCGTACAAGGAAATGTCCCAGCTCTACACGGCCGTGGCGAGCAGCCAGGTACCGTGGGCGTTCGGCACCATAGGCAGCATGAACGCGCTCTACAAGGGAGGCAAGCTCAGGTTGCTGGCGGCCGCGGCGCCGGCGCGGGTGCGGGGGTTCGAATCGGTCCCCACCATGGGCGAGGCCGGCGGACCGCAGGGTTTCGAACTCAGCGCCTGGGTGGGCATCCTGGCGCCTCGAGGCGTTCCCGATGCCATCGCGGCCAGGATCCGACGCGACATCGCCACGGCGCTGCAGGACCCGGAACTGCGGGAGCGCTACATGCAGCTGGCCTACGAACCGCTGGCGATGACGCCCGAGCAGTTCCAGGCCCAGCTCGATGCCGATTCGCGCCGGTATGGGCAGATCATCAAGCGCTTGAACATTTCCTTGGACTAGGCCCGGGCCTGGGCCAGGATGCTGCGCAGCATGTCCACGAGTTTCAGCGCCGCCGGCGACAACGCGTGGCCGGGCAGCGTCACGATCGCCATGCTGCGGACCAGGGTGGGACGGACGATGCGCAGTTTCTGGACGCCCGCGCCGAGCGTGCGCGGCAGCGCGGTGGCCGGCAGGATGGCCGCGCCCAGGCCAGCCGTCGCCATCGAGATCAGCGTCTGAGAATGCATGAACTGGAAGCGCGTGGCTAGCTGCAGCCCCTGCGCGGCCATCGCTTCCTCGACGATGGCGCGCAGCGCGGTGCCCTGTTCGAGCACCAGCAGCGGCATGGCCGCCAGCGCCTTGAGCGAGATGGTCTTGCGGTCGCCGTCCAGCAGCGCGCGCGGCACCAGCGCGACCAGTTCGTCGGTCAGCAGGGGCTCGAAGCGGAACTCGGGCGAACCGGTCATCACGCTGATGCCGAAATCCACTTCCCGCTGCCTGACGCTTTCGAACAGCGCCGCCGCGGTGATCTCGCGCACGAAGACCTGGATGCCGGGATACCGGCCCTGGAAAGCCGCCAGCACGTCGCCCAGGTAGGCGCCGGCGATGGTGGGCGCGCAGGCCAGCGCGATGCGCCCGCGCTGGACGTCGGCGGCTTCCTGGATCGCCTGCAGTCCGCCTTCCACTTCCTGCAAGGCGCGGCGAACGCACTGGAGCAGTTGCTCGCCCTCGCGCGTCAGCGTGACCTGGCGCGTGGTGCGATGGAACAGCGGCACCCCCAATTGTTCTTCCAGGCGGCGGATCTGGCCGCTGACCGCCGAACCGGACCGGTGGGCGCGCCCGGCGGCGGTACGAAAGCTCCGGCTCTCGCCCACCAGCATGAAGGTGTGCAGCAGTTTCAGGTTGACCGAGGAAATCGGATCGCCGGGTCTGGCCATGGAAGCTCGCCTGGTTTCGCGGACGAAAAGATTGTACGGAAAATCTTCTCAATCCTAACAATAATCGCGATTGTCGTTCCACCGGGCGATTCCTACACTGCACGGCATGGAAACCGCACGATGCCCGCGACCGGCTGGCACGATGCGGCCGGGCCATCCGGGCCCGGGCCCTCTGGAGACAAGCCATGAACCGTTCACGACCCCTGGGACTCCTGCTGTCCGCGCTGGCCGCGGCCTTGCTCGCGGCCGCGCCGGCCGCCGGCCAGGACGGCTATCCCGCCAAGCCCATCCGCATCATCGCTCCCTTCCCGCCCGGGAATTCGTCCGACGTCGCCGCGCGCTTCCTGGGAGAACAACTGGCCGCCCGGCTCGGGCAGCCGGTGGTGGTCGAGAACAAGGTCGGCGCCTCCGGCCAGGTGGGCGCGGCCTACGTGGCCAAGGCCGACCCCGACGGCTACACGCTGCTGATGACCTCCACCTCGGCCACCATCAGCCCCGCCATCTACAAATCCATCCCGTTCGACATCCTGGGCGACTTCGCGCCCATCGTGCGGGTCGCCGTGGCGCCCATGGTGCTGCTGGTCCGCGCCGATGCGCCGTATGCCAGCCTGGAGAATTTCGTGGCGCAGCTCCGCAGCCACCCCGAACGCTATACCTACGCCACCGCGGGCACCGGGACGATCCAGCATCTGGCCATCGCCGCCTTCCTGTCCCGGCTGAAGACCGACGTGCTGGGCGTGCCTTACAAGGGCAGTCCCCAGGCGCTGACCGACCTCATCGGCGGCCAGGTGCAGTTCATGTTCGACGCCGTGCTGTCGGGCAAGCCCCACGTGGATTCCGGACGGCTCAAGCCGCTGGCCGTGGCCAGCCTGGCGCCCATCGCGCAGATGCCGGGCGTGCCGGCGGCCGCGCAGTCCGCCGTCCCGGAACTCAAGGACTTCGAGATCGAAGGCTGGGTCGGCCTGCTGGCCCCCCGCGAAACGCCAGCCGCCATCACGCAGCGCCTGAACCGCGAGATCGTGGCGGTCCTGACCTCGCCCGGCATGCGCGAGCGGCTGGCCAAGGCCAACATCGCCACCGCCGCGGCCAATACGCCGCAAGAGTTCTCGCAGTTCCTGCGCAAGGACGCGCAGCGCTGGAAGGACATCGTGACCGCCGCCCGGATTCCGCAGGAATGACCATGCCCCCAGACACCGACGATGTCGCCGCGCTGTGCGCCCTGCTGCGACAGGCCTCCGCGGCGGCGGCCTACGAAGCCATGGAGCGCGGGGGGCACATGTCGCCCACGCTGTCAGCCCTCGTGGCCGGCCTGCTGTGCACCGGGCCGGCGTACACCGTGCGTGCCCCCGCCGGCTACGGCGACGAGATCGTGCGCGCGGCCGATGAAGCGCCGCCGGGCTCGGTCATCGTGATCGACGTCGGCCCCGCTCCGGATGCCTGCACCTGGGGCGGCACGGGAACGGCCGTCGCCCAGCGGCGCGGCGTCTCGGGCGTGGTCAGCAACGGCCGGGTCCGCGACCTGGCCGAGATACGCCGCGCACGCTTTCCCGTGTTCGCCCGCGGCGCGGTCGCCACCGGCTGGTCGGGCGGACGCCGGGGCGAGACAGGCGTGCCGGTGTCGGTGGGCGGCCGGCTGGTCGAAGCCGGCGACATGCTCTGCGCCGACGACGATGGCATCGTCGTCATTCCGCGTGCCGGCGCGGCCCCCTTCCTGACAAGGCTGCGGGCACGCCTGGACTTCGAACGCGAGGCCGCCGGCATCGTCGATAAAGGTGGCCGCTATGCCGATGTCATGGCCCGCAAGCCCGCCTGACACGGTCCCGCCATGAATCGCACCGCATCCAGGATCCCGCAGACGGGCGCCGAGAAAATCCTCGCGCGCGCCAGCGGCAAGCCCTGCGTCCGCCCCGGCGACATCGTTTCGCCAATTCCCGAACTGGTCATCATCCACGACGGATACGTGGAGTCCGCCTACAACGAGCTGTCGAGCCTCGGATACCGCCGCATCGCCCACCCCGAACGCGTGCTGTTCGTGACCGACCATGAAGTGGCCTACGCCAGCCCGGCCTCGGCCCTGCGCGCCCGCCGCATCCGCCAGATCGCCCGGGAATGGAACGTGGGCCGCTTCTTCGACGCCGGCCGCGGCGGCCACGGACACCTCTTCCCCATCGAGGCGGGCCTGGTCCGGGCGGGCATGTTCCTGTCCTGCTACGACATGCATGCCACGAACTTCGGCGCGGTCGGCGCGGTGGCCTGCGCACCCGGCCCGGAGATCGTCTCGGTGCTGGCGACCGGCGCGGTCTGGGAACAGGTGCCTGCGACCGTGCGCGTGCGCCTGCAAGGTGCCACGGGGCCGGCGCTGACCGCGCGCGACGTCGGCTTCCATGTCACCCGCCTGTTCGCCGACGGCCGGCTGCCCGCGCACGACAACCGGATGATCGAGTTCGCCGGCGGCTACACGGCCGGGCTGCCGCTGTCGGAACGCATCGCCCTTTGCAACTCGCTGACCGAGATCGGCGTCGCCAACGTCTGGTTCACTCCGGCCGGCGACGGCTCCGTTCACGCCGGCGACGCCGACGCGCCGGTCGAGGCCGACGTCCAGATCGACCTTGCCGGCCTCGCCCCGCAGGTCGCCCTGCCCGGCGGCCCGCATCGGGGCGTGGACGTGGACGAGGTGGCCGGGCGGCACGTGGATCATGCCTACATCGGGTCGTGCGGATCCGGCATGTACGAGGATTTCGCCGCGGCCGCGGCCCTGCTGCGCGGCCGCCGGATCGCGGGCCACGTGCGCATGTTCATCGTCCCGGGCACGGTCGAGACCTCGCTGCGCATGGCCCGCGACGGGCTCGCGGAAGTGTTCCAGGAAGCCGGGGCGATGCTGCTCCCCCCCGGATGCGGCCCCTGCGCGGGCGGCGTGATGGGCCCCCTGGCCGACGGCGAAACGTCCATTTCCACGGCGGCGACCAACCATGCCGGCCGCTTCGGCGCGAAGACGGCCCAGGCCTACCTGGGCAGCCCGCTGACGGTGGCGGCATCGGCCCTGGCCGGCTGCATTGCCGATCCGCGCGCGCTGACGCAACAACGGGAGCGAACCCCATGACCGGCACGATACGACGCGTCGGGCGCTGCCACGTATTCGGCGACGACATTCCCCTGGACGACGGTTTCATCCCCTTCGAGATGGCGATACGCCGGATCGACGATCCGCAGTTGTTGCGGCCCGAATTGCTCCGGATGGCGGACCCGGCCTTCCCCGACCGGGTGGAACCGGGAGACATCATCGTGGCCGGCACCAACTTCGGCTGCGGCAAGCCTCACTTCCAGGGCTTCATCGCGATGGCGGCGCTGGGCCTGTCGGTGCTGTGCGTGTCGATGCCCTACAAGACGCTGCGCGGCGCGATCTCCAAAGGCGTTCCGGTGCTGGCCGGCCTGCCCGGCATCGATCCGGCCCTGCACACCGGCCACCGGCTGGACGTCGATTTCAGCCGGGGGACGATCACCAACCTGGATACGGGGCGGCGCATCGACACCCCCCCCTTGTCGCCGCTGCTGGCGGACGTCGTCCAGCGCGGTGGCACCCGCGGCACGCTGGCCGCCTGGCTGGAGACCCATCCGGACATGCGCCTGCCCGCCCAGGCGCCACGCGCATGATCAGACCGCCTTGGCCTCCATGCAGCGGAACGTGGGTGCGCCGAACCTATCGCGCCGCAATCCAGCTCGATCGGCTCATTCCATCTTGACTCCCGCCGTCGCGGCGACTTTGGCCCAAAGACCGACCTCTGTACGAATGAACTGGGCGAACTGGCTGGGTGTATCACCGATCGGCGTGAACGCCAGAGTCGCCATGCGATCGCGAGTGGCATCGGTGTGCAGGATTTTCGTAACGGCTGTGTGCAACCGCTCGATGATGGGCGTATCGGTTCCCGCCGGCGCCAACAGGCCGATCCAGCCAACCGTGGAAAAATCCCGAATCCCCGACTCGGCCACCGTCGGCACGTCAGGCAGGAACGGACTGCGCTGCGACGAAGAAACAGCCAGCGCCTTGAGTTTTCCCGATTTGACGTTTGCCAGCACGCCGGGGATCGCATCGAACATGACGTCGACCCGGCCTGCGATTACGTCCACCATGGCTTGCGGGCTGCCTTTGTAGGGTACGTGATTGAGCGCCAGGCCGGCGCGCTGCATGAACAACTCCATGGTCAAATGGCTGGTGGTCCCATTACCGCCGGACCCATATTGCAATGCCCCCGCCCGCTGTTTCGCCTGCGCAATCAACGCCGCGATCGAATCCAGCTTCGACTCGGGAGCCGTCACCATGACCTGGGTAACCGATGCGACATTGGTAATCGGCGCAAAGTCCTTGACCGCATCGTATCCTACCGCCTTATAGACGCTCGGACTGATGGCGAGCGGTCCGCTGGACCCCATGTACAGCGTATAGCCGTCGGGCGCGGCTCGAGCGGCGGCCGCGGTGCCAATCACACCGCCCGCGCCGGCCTTGTTTTCCACTACGACGGATTGTCCCAGTTCCCGTCCCAGTTGTTCTCCCAGCAAACGCGCCAGGATGTCGGCACCCTGCCCTGCCGGGAAAGGCACGATGATCCGGATGGGACGCGACGGATAATCGCTGGCCGCATGTGCCCCGGCGGCCCAGCCTCCCATGACGATCAACATTGGCAGAACGATATGCGCAGCTGTTTTCATCTGTGTCTCCATACGGTCTTGGACAAGAAAGTGCTGGCTCAACAACCCCCATCGAGCAGCCGCAGCGGGTTGCGCACGAGGATGGACTCGCGAATGGACGGGTCGGGAACGAACTCGTGGAAAGCGTCCAACAAGACGCTCAGATCGGGCACTCGATCCGCGTCGAAATAGCCTGTATGCGGCCAATCCGTCCCCCATAACATCCGGTCGGCCGCCAGATCGATCAACCGACGCGCAATAGGGACCACGTCAGCATACGGAGCTCCCGAGCGCGATATCCGATCCGCGCCGGTCATCTTGATCCATATCCCAGGACGAGTCGCCAACATGGCCAGCGCCCGAAACGAAGAACCGTCGAGGCCGTCGGCGGGATCAACGCGGCCAAAATGATCGATCACCACAGGTACGCCTATCGAAGCGATCCACGGAGCAAGTTCCGGTAAAGCGCTACCAGCGAAATGCAGTTCGACGAACCAGCCCAGGCCGTCCAGGCAGCGCTGCACGTGGGAGAAAACATCGAGGTCGAGTTGACCGCCGTGCTGTGGATTGAACGCGAAACGCACCCCTCTCGCGCCTCGCTGGTGCAATTCGCGGCACAGTTCCGGCGTACAGTCACCCCCGAGACGCACCACGGCCAGATAGCGTCCGGCGGCCTTCTCTACCGCGTCCATGTCCACTTCGTTGTCGAAACCATGGGTATTGGCATGAACGACGAAACCGTGATCGATGCCCAAAGCCGCGTGCATCTGCAGAGCATGTTCGAGCGGCGCGTCTGGCGGTGTGTATTTGCGCTTGCCAGGATATGGAAAGCGGCTCTGCGGCCCCAGGACGTGGAAATGCGTATCCCAGGATCCTTTCGGTAAACTTCGGATCGAACGTCCGGGATTCGGCCGCGGCCCCAGGCATGCGGGAATGGATTCGTTCATGGCCAGCATTTGTTTGTATGCGAACATACAATTTGATCAATGAGCAAACCAAGTGTCAAGATCGCTAGTGGCATATCGCCACTGGACGACATGTACGAACGGCCCGGCTTCCTGTTTCGTCGTGCCAGCCAGGTATTGATGCACATCGCCGAACAGGAGACTGCCCGTATCGGCCTGACCCCGCCCCAGCACGTATGCTTGATCGTGCTCGATCGCTGCAAGGCGCTGGATCAAATCGGATTAGGGAAAGCCATAGGTGTCGAGTCCCGGACGATCATAAGGCCGCCGATGGAACAAATGAGGGTGTGAATCATACCACCCACTCATAGCCTGCATAGGCGTCTTGCTCTGCAG